>JBAUGC010000234.1:0-14975 GCA_049679485.1 Xanthobacteraceae bacterium | reverse complement strand
CGACACTGTTTCACTTCGTCGCGGAGAATCTTCCGTTCGGCGGCATTGGCCCCTCCGGAATCGGCGCCTATCATGGCGAATTTGGCTTCCAAACCTTCTCGCATGGCAAAGGCGTTTTCCTGCAAAGCCGGGTTAACGGCGCGCGGTTTCTCTATCCGCCGTTCGGCCGCATGACCGATCTGATGCTGAAATTTCTCAGGCGCGGCTGATGGTTTCGAAAATTACCTAAGTTGCATTGTCGCGCCGCTGCTCGCCGTTATGGGTGACGATAAATCAACGCAATTTTCCCGCCCAACATTGCTATAATAAAATTCGTCATGACCCTCCGTCTCCTACGCTCCCGCCAGTCCCACCCAGAATGCCGGGCATGAGCGGGGCAGTTACGTTCATTGAAAAGCATGGACTGTGGAGCAACGAGCAGCAACGGCTCGCTGCCGAGATCGCGCAGCTTATCGAGACTGAAGAATTGCGTTTTGTCCGGCTCGCCTGGGGCGACACCCATGGCTATTCGCGGGCCAAGACCCTAACGGCACCCGCTTTCATCTCGGCCCTGACCAACGGCTATAACATCGGCGTTGCCACCACGACGCTCGATTCCGCAGGAGCACGCGTGTTCTCTTCGTTTACGCGCGGCGGCGGCATGGGGCTCGACGAGATGACGGGCTCCCCCAATCTCACTATCGTGGCCGATCCGTCGACCTTTCGCACGCTGCCGTGGGCGCAAGGCGTCGGATGGATTCTCGGCGACGAATATTTCAACGATGGCAGACCGTTTCATTTCTCGCCGCGCCAGCTTTTGCGCAAAGCCCTCGACCGGCTGCAGGAATACGGTTTCGTCAGCATCATTGGCCCGGAGATCGAGTGGTATCTGTTGCGCGTCGCCGACGCTCACTTGAGCGAAGAGAATATCGGTAGTCCCGGCGTTCGCGGCCGCCCGATCGCGACCTGGCCCGTCGAGCCCGGTTACCACTACCACTCCGAATCCAACATGGATCTGATGCAGCCGGCATTCGATGCGCTGGGCGAAGCCTTCGAGCACCTGGGCCTCGGATTGCGCTCGATTGAAAACGAGTGGGGTCCCGGTCAGGTGGAATGCACGTTCGCCCCTCGAACCGCACTTGAAGCAGCCGACAACGTGCTGCTGTTCCGTACTGCTACACGCCAAATCTGCCGCCGACTTGGCTACTTCGCCACATTCATGTCCAGGCCCGCTCTCAAGGGCTTTTATTCGAGTGGCTGGCACTTGCATCAATCGCTCATCGACGCGTCGACCGAGGCTAATCTGTTTGTGCCGCACCAACCAGGCGAGATTCTTTCGCCGCTCGGCCAATCGTATCTCGCGGGTCTGCTGCAATACGCCGTGCCCGCCACCGTCTTTGCCACGCCTACCGTTAACGGCTATCGCCGTTTCCGCCCGAACTCGCTGGCACCGGATCGCGCAACTTGGGCTTACGACCATCGTGGCGCCATGATCCGCGTGCTCGGCGGCCCCGGCGATCCGGCAACGCGGCTGGAAAACCGCGTCGGTGAGCCCGCGGCTAATCCTTACCTCTATATTCTTTCGCAAATCGTCGCCGGGCTGGCCGGTATCGAAAACAATGCCGCGTTGCCGCCGCCGAGCGACGATCCTTATGCGTCCGAGCGACCGCTGCTGCCGAAAAGCCTGCCGGAGGCGCTGCATGCTCTCGATAGAGAGCCGTTGTTCCGCCACACGCTCGGCGATACTTTCATCGACTATTTCGTCAAGCTCAAGCGAAGCGAGGCCGGCCGTTACCTGTGTTCGCTGGAGGAGGACAGAACGTCCTTACCGAGCGAAGAGCCGGGCGCCTGGGAGCAGAATGAGTATTTCGATTTCTTCTGAGCCCTGCCGTCATGGACGAGCCCGGGTAAGGCAACAGAGAGGGAGAATCCAATGACCGCGCTGGAGAAGATCGGATCGCCACCGACCCGGCTTGGCAGCACGGCGCTGTACGATTGGGATTATCTGGTACAGGAAGATCGCGCGCACCGGCTGATCTACACCGATCCCGCTATTTTCGAAACCGAGATGACTCACATCTTCGGCGGCACCTGGACCTATCTCGCGCACGAAAGCGAAATCCCGCTGGCGAACGACTTCATCACCAGGCGCATGGGGCTGCGGCCGCTGATCATCGTGCGCGACGGAGAGGGAAAAATTCGCGCGCTGTATAACCGCTGCACGCATCGCGGCACGACCTTGTGCCGCTGGGAGAAAGGCAACAGCAAATCATTCCAATGCCCGTATCACGGCTGGAATTTTCTCAACACTGGCCGGCTGCGCGGCGTGCCGTGGCCGGAGGGTTACGCCGCCGATCTGCGCGATCCGAAATACAACCTCGCCCAGGTGCCGCGCGTGGAGTCCTACCGCGGCTTCATTTTCGGCACGCTTAACCTCGATGCTTTGCCGCTGGTCGAGCATCTCGGGCCGATCAGCACCGTCATCGACGAGTGGCTTGATCGCAATCCCGGTGGCAAGGTCGTTGTCTGTGAGGCCAACCGCTTCAGGTACAAGGGCAACTGGAAGCTCGCCTACGACAATTCGTGCGACGGCTATCACGTCGCCTATTCGCACCGCTCATTGCTGGAAACAGAAAATCGCTTTGCCGGCGAGAACGCTAAGGGGATGGCGTACTATCGCAACTCGCCCGATACGCTGGCGATGTATATGCGCTACACCGGCCACGGCAATCACTTCAAGGATAAGCGGCCGAACCTGGAGAAGCGGCCGGGCGGGCTGTGGGCGCTGGAAAGCGCGCATCCGGGCATGGAACACTACGAATCCGAGTTCATCAAACGTTACGGCGACCGCGCGTTTGCGCTCCTTGATCTCGCAGGCTCCGAGCCGGTCAACATCAACGTGTTTCCGAACCTGTCGCTCCTTGGCAACCACATCCAGGTGTTCGAGCCGGTCAGCGTCGAAGAAACGAACGCAATCTGGTACGGCACCATGATCGTCGACGTAGACGGCACGCTCGGCAATGACGCCGTCACCGACATCAATGCGCTGCGCATGCGCACCCAGGAGGGCTTCCCGAATTTCGGCGAAGTCGACGACATCGCCAACTTCGAGCAGATCCAGCGCGGTTTGATGGCGATCGAAGACGAATGGGTCTACATGAATCGGGGCCTCGGCATCCCCGACCGGATCAAGACGCATGACGACGGCTCGATCACCGCGCCGGCAACCGATGAAGCGTTCATGCGCGAACATTTCAAGGAATGGAAACGATTGATGAAGACGCGCGCCAACTTCGCGATCCAGCGGGAGCCGTAGCGTGAACGCACCGACAGCGCCGCTCGATCCGTCGCGCAGCTCCTATTATGTCACCGACGCACTCTACCGCGAGCTGATCGAGAACTTTTCCGATTGGCAGGACGACACGCGCGCCGTTACCGATGTCGCCATTCGCGATGAATTTCGCCAGCTCTTGGAGCGCGAGGCGCGGTTTCTGGACCAGCTGCGCTACGATGACTGGCTGTCGATGTACGCGTCCGAATGCGTGTACTGGGTGCCATCGACCCCGAATGCCGGCGACCCGCGGCGCGAGATCGCGATCATGTTCGACGATCGCCGACGGCTCGAAGACCGCATTTATCGGATGCGTACCGGCTTTGCCTGGTCGCAGGCGCCCGCATCGCGCACGGTCCGCCTGGTCAGCAACGTCGAAGTGTTCTCGACCGCCCGCGATGATGTCCGGATGTTGCGCTCGAATTTCCTGATCAGCGAGTTCTGGGGCGACGAGACGCGCCTTTTGACCGGATGGGCGGGCCATCGCATCGTGCGCGGCGATTCCGGCTGGAAAATTCAGACGAAGCAGGTCAACCTTATCGACTGCGATCAGTCGATCCGCAATCCGAGCATTATTCTGTAAGCGCCGATTGTCCGGCACTTTAATAAAAGGATTTTAAACCCCTGCTGCCGGAAGCAAGTCGACAGCCGACGGACGCTCTCATGTACATACGGCTGCCAGCGCGTTATGCTCGCATTTGCTTAAAGCGGTTCGATCATTTCACCTGCCCGAGGAGGAGCTGGTGCGGAGGATCGAAGACTGGCTAGCGTCGCTCGGATTGTCCGAGCATGCGAATTGCTTTGCCGAACACTGCATTGACACGAGCGTTCTTCACGATCTGACAGACCAGGATCTCAAGGACCTCGGCATCCCGTTCGGCCATCGCAAGAGGATTTTGCGCGCGGTTGGCGAACTTGAGCGGTCACCGCTCCGGGCGCCGCCGCTGCCGATTAGTTCGACGCCGGGAGAGCGACGTCAGCTAACCGTGATGTTTTGCGATCTGGCCGGCTCGACGGAACTTTCCGCGCGTTTGGACCAGGAAGATTTGCGCGGAGTGATCGGCGCTTACCGGTCCGCCTGCGCCCAGGTGATATCAACCTATGACGGCTTCATCGCGCAATTCCTAGGCGATGGGTTATTGGTTTATTTCGGTTTTCCTCATGCCCACGAGAATGATGCCGAGCGGGCGGTGCGGGCTGGACTCGACATCGTCGCCGCAATCCCGCGGCTCGAAACTGCCGCCCACGAGCCGCTTAAGGCCCGTGTCGGCATCGCCACCGGTATCGTCGTGGTCGGCGACCTCGTCGCGGAAGGAGCTTCGGAGGGGCAGGCAGTCGTCGGTGACACACCCAACCTTGCGGCGCGCCTGCAGGCGATCGCCGAGCCCGGCACAGTTGTGCTCTCCGCCAGCACACGACGGCTTGCCGCCGGGCACTTCGACTACCGCGATCTCGGCCCGGTCGCACTTAAAGGTTTAGCGCCGCCGATTGCCGCGTGGCAGGCGCTAGGCCCGAGCGTGATCGAAAGTCGCTTTGAGGCTGAGCACGGAATTAGTCTGCCTCCCCTGCTCGGCCGTCACGAGGAGATCGATCTGCTTTCGAGCCGCTGGCGACAAGCTGAACGAGGTGAAGGCTGCGTGGTGCAGCTGACCGGCGAACCCGGCATCGGCAAGTCACACATTGCGTTGACGTTTCAGGAACATTTGCAAACCGAACTGCACACCCGGTTACGGTATTTTTGCTCATCACACCACACCAACAGCGCTCTGTTCCCATTTGCCAGCCAGCTCGAACGGGCCGCCGGATTTGAGCGCGGCGACTCAGCCGCGGAGAAGTTAGCCAAACTCGAAGCCGTACTCGCTCCCTCGCCTTCGCAAGTCGCAGTTCTGGCAAACCTTCTGTCACTGCCGTCCAACGATCAAACGCGCCTGCCAGACGTCAGTCCGCAGAAGCGCAAGGAGACGACGCTGCTGGCGCTGCTGGCGGTGTTGCGGGATTTGGCGGGGTTGCGGCCGGTGCTGGTGGTGTTCGAGGACTTGCACTGGATCGACCCGACCTCACTGGAGTTGCTCGCGCTTACAATCCAGCGGCTGCCGCAGCTGCGTGTGCTGCTGCTCATTACCGCAAGGCCAGAGTTCACTCCGCCTTGGCCAAACCACGCGCACGTAACGACAATCGCGCTAACGCGGTTGAACCGACGCCACGGGGCGGCGCTGGTCGAGCGGGTCACGACCGGCAAGCGGCTGCCGGAGCCGGTCATGGAGAAAATCCTCGCTCACACCGACGGCGTGCCGCTGTTCATAGAGGAACTGACCAAAACGGTGCTCGAGAGCGGACTGTTGCAGGAGCAGGACGGCCGTTACGTGCTCGATCGGCCGTTGCCGTCCTTTGCGATCCCGACAACACTATACGCCTCGCTGATGGCGCGGCTCGATCGCTTGGCGGCGGTGAAAGAAGTGGCGCAGATCGGCGCGGCTTTGGGGCGCGAGTTCTTTTACGAACTGCTAAGTGTCGTGGCGCGGTTGCCGCGAGAGAAATTGGATGAGGCACTGGACCAATTGGTTCGGTCGGAGTTGTTGTTCTGCCGAGGCGAAGGACTGGGAAGAGTCTATACTTTCAAACACGTCCTGGTCCGAGACGCTGCCTATGCCGGGCTGCTGAAGAGCCGCCGCACCGAGTTGCACGCTGCAATCGCCGGTGCGTTCGAACAGCGGTTTCAAGATATCGTAGAGGCCGAACCCGAGACTCTAGCGCACCACCTCACCGAGGCCGGATTGATCGGGGAAGCGGTCGAGTACTGGCTGCGGGCCGGCAAGAAGGCGGCGGCGCGTTCTGGCAATATCGAGGCGATAGCGCACCTGCAGCGCGGCATCGAAGCAGCGAGCCATCTTCCAGAAGATACCGACCGGGATCACCTGGAGCTTAGTCTTCTGTTCGCTTTGGCGCCTTGTTTGATTGCAACGCAAGGGCCAGCCTCGGGCGCGGCCATGGCGACGTTCACCCGCGCCCATGAATTATGCAAGCGCCTCGGCGACCTGCCCGAATATCTGCAAGTCATGTTTTGGCTCGTTACCGCAAGTGTCGTGCGCGGCGAGTTGCCGCAGGCCCAAGAAGCCATCGTCACTCTGCTCGCTCTCGCCAAGGCGCGCGATGATCAACCGGCGTTGCTCAATGCGATGCGCGGACGCGCCATGATCCTGCTGTTCATGGGACAAGTTGTCGACGCCCATGCGGAGATCGAACGGGCGACCGAGGAGTTCAATGCAAGCAGTGACGCCGTCAGACTGGCGGCGCGTGCGGCCGGCCAGGACGCCGGCGCCGCGGCCCTTGCCCTCATGTCGTGGACCCTTTGGCTCCTCGGCGACGTCGACCAGGCGCTCGCGCGCATCGCGGACGCCCTTGAGCGTGCGGACGCAGTCGAACATCCACATACGCAGGCGTACGTTTGTTACTACGCGTCCGTTCTTCACGCTTTACAGGGCGAGTTTGCAACTGCGCTCAGGCACGCCGAGCGGTGCGTTGCCCTGTCGGAAGAACACGGGTTTGGACAATGGCGCAGCCTCGCGCGCGCCATCAGGGGTATCAGCATGACGATGCTCGGTTCATCATCAGACGCGCTCTCCCTCGACGAAGTGCGGGGAGCGTTTAACGACTATCGCCGCGCCGGCTATGAACTCGGCATCACGGCGCTCGACGTCTTGTGGTGTCCGGCTCTATTGCTCCAAGGGCAACCCGAGGCAGCACTGGAGGTTATCGAACAGGGACTCTCGACAGCCGCTCACAACAGCGAACGGATATTCGAGGCCGAACTCTATCGACTGAAGGCGCGCGCACTCCTCACCCACGGCGCCGTCGACGCAAATGCCGATGCACAGTCGCTGCTCCATCAAGCGTTGACAACGGCAAGAAACCAACACGCGCGATCGCTAGAATTTCGCGCCGCGAAGGACCTTGCGGCGCTTTGGATGGATCAGGACAGACACGCCGAAGCGATCGACCTTCTCAAGTCTATTGCGGCATTGTTCCCGGATAGCCTCGGCACGCAGCGCTTAAAAGAGAAAAAAGGCGCTGCCTGATCAGCGGCGACAAAGGCTGCCTGTCCGACCACCCCAGCCTATTGCCGCATCCGCCGCTCCTTAGCCTCCGTCTTCTCTTTCTGGTTTATGATACTGACGTGGCCCGTCGTGTTTTTTTCGCCATGGGCCTCTTGCTGATATTTCTTGTAAGCGAGATCGGCCGCCAGATACCCGCGCTGTTCCCCTTCTTTGAGGTTGCGTCGTGACCAGTCGAAATCCACATATGGATCCACCTGAATTTCCACAATCGTGCCGGTCCATTTCCTGAGCTCGCCGTTCACCTCAATTCCCTCTTTGACGTGATAATAGAACAATTTGACGTCATCTTCGCCGATCGTCGCCGCGAACAGCTGGCAAAGGTTGCTCAAGGCGTTGTCCAGATTTCTCGGCGCGTGAACCTGCGTTGCATCTACAATCCTGCTGATCCAAATTTCATCCAGATAAAAGTGATCTTCCAGCAGATTCTTGAAGTTCACAGTATCGATCAGCGCGCCTTCGCAATAAATATCTCCGCCAATTTCCACAGGCTCCTCGATGAACGGCAGTGCCGAACAGGCGCATAAACTCGCGGCGGTTATTTCACGGTAATTTCTTCCTTCAATCGGTATGTTGCTGAACAATTCAAGTTTCTGTTTCGTAAGATTCCACGCATTGTGAAAGATGGCCGTTTTAGATTTATCTTTCAGCTTGGCAAAATTTATCGCCTTGAGGAAATTGCTGTTCGGGTAATAGATCCTGGACAGACCTTTGAGGTCGGACAGAAACATCAAAGAGGTCAAGAATCGAATCAGCGGATTGACCGCCATCACATTGTTGAGCGTCCATTGATTGAAGTCCCCCTCCGTCCAATCCCGCGGATTGGTCATGAATGAGAATGTTTGTTGAATGGATCGCATGATATCATTCTGTTGCGGCAGAAGACCGCGATAGGTGCCCGGATTTCCGAGAAACGTCGTCAAGGCGGCCGCGTAGTGGGAAAAATCCGGCGCGAAAACGTTATTGATCGGAAATCTTTTGTAGGACGCGTCGTCGCGAAATACGTGATCGTGAAAAAACTCGCGGGTTTGCTCGATCTCTTTGCCGGCGTCGCATTGATTGTAGACGATTCCTACCCACGCACCGATACACGAAAGCGCCCATACATCGAATTTCATTTCCTGTGTGAGACGTCGTAGAACGCCAAGGTGCAGGCCAGCAGCAGGCCCACCGCCACCAAGCGCGATCGCTCGTTTTAAGTCGGAATTTGCCACGCTGGCGCCCCAACGTTAGGTGCATCATATCAGGAATCAAGCTTCACGGGAATACACCGGCGCGCCGAAGTGCGGCATTACTCAGCCGGAGCTTCTTCCGGCGGAGTGTACCCCGCCTGCGCGCGCTGCTCGACCGGCTTTTCCACGCGCGTCAGGTTATAGGCGGTGTTGACCAGCGCCATATGTGAGAAAGCCTGAGGGAAATTGCCGACCAGCCGTTTGACGCGGGGATCGTATTCTTCGCTCAACAGACCGACGTCGTTGCGCAGCGCGATAAGCCGCGTGAACAATCGCTCGGCATCGGCAGTGCGGCCTTGCAGAGTGTAGACATCGGCGAGCCAGAAGCTGCACGCGAGAAACGCGCCTTCCCCGGGCGGCAAGCCATCGTCGGCCTGACCGGTGTCATAGCGCATGACGAAGCCGTCCCGCAGCAACCGTTGTTCGATCGCGGTGATCGTGGCTTCGACCCGCGGATCAGACACCGGCAAAAAGCCGACGCTGGGCAGCAGCAATAGGCTCGCGTCCAGCTGTTTCGAGCCGAAAGATCGCACGAAAGTACCAAGCTCGTGATCGAAGCCCTTCGCGCACACCTCGTCAAAAATCTTCTTGCGCAATTGGCGCCACTCGTCGAGCGGTCCTTCGAGGCCGAACGTCTCGGCGCTCTTGATGGCACGGTCGAACGCGACCCAGGCCATGACCTTGGAATGGGTGAAATGCTGTGGTGCGCCGCGGACTTCCCAAATACCCTCGTCCGGCTCTTTCCAGATCGTTTTCAGGTGATCGAGGAAGGCCAGCTGTATCTCCCATCCTGATTCGGTGGTCGACAGGCCGCTGCGTCGCGCCTGATGATAGACGTCCATGATCTCGCCGAAGACGTCGAGCTGAAGCTGGCTGTGGGCGGCGTTGCCGATGCGCACCGGTGCGGCGTTCTCGTAGCCGGGCAACCACGGCACATTCCATTCCGTCAGGCGCCGCTCGCCGGCAATGCCGTACATGATTTGCAGTTGCTCCGGACTGCCCGCCACCGCACGCAGCAGCCATTGGCGCCACGACTCCGCCTCTTCGACATAGCCGGCATGCAAAGCTCCGATCAAAACCAGCGTGGCGTCGCGCAGCCAGCAGAACCGGTAGTCCCAGTTGCGCTCGCCGCCGAGCCGTTCGGGCAGCGACGTCGTCGGCGCCGCAACCATGCCCCCCGTCGGGGCGTAGGTCAGCGCCTTGAGCGTGATCATCGAGCGCAGCACCGCTCCCGACCACTGCCCGGCGGAGCGGCATTTCGCCGACCAGCCTACCCAGAATCTCTCGGTGTCCTGCATCGCTGCCATCGGATCGATCGGGGCATGCAATGGCTGGTGCGACGGCTGATAGCACAGAACGAATGGAATGATGTCGTCTTTGTTGACGGTGAACTCGCCGACCGTGGTCATATCTTCGCCGCGTACGTGCACGGGCGTGCGCAGAATGACCATGTCCGGCCCGGCGATCGCGCGCAACGCGCCGTCTTCGAGCCGGGTCACCCACGGTACGATCGCGCCGTAACCGAAGCGAAGGATGAGTGCGGTTCGCATCGTCACCTTGCCGCGCACGCCGAACAAGAGCCGCACAATTGTCGAATGCCGGCTGCCCAATGGCATGAAGTCGATCATGGTCGCCGCGCCATCCTCGGTTTCGAAGGAAGTTTCCAGCACCAAGGTGTTCGGCCGATACTGGCGGGTGATCCTCGCGTCGCCGCGCGGCGCAATCAGCCAGCGTCCGTGCTTGGGGGTGCCGAGCAGCGCGGCAAAACAGGCTTCGGAATCGAACCGTGGGCAGCAGAACCAGTCGATCGAGCCGTCGCGGGAGACGAGCGCCGCGGTGCGGCAATCGCCAATGATCGCATAATCTTCGATACGGGCGGCCATTGCGCTCAGGAGAATTCGACGATGACTTTAATATCGTCCGGCTGCCGTTCGAGCGACAGGGTCCATTGCTCGACCGGCTCGCGCCGGGTGATAAGGCTGTTGAGCCAGGTCTTGTCGGCCCGTACCAGCGCCTCGTGGGCCATTTGGTAATGCAGGCGATTGGCGTTGACCGTGCCGAATACCGTGTTGTTGCCGAGCACCATGGTCCGGTTAAGCGCGCCGACATCGATGTCAAAGTCATGGCCGGGAGTAGTCACGCCGACCAGGCAGACGATGCCGCTCGCCGCGGTTCGCCCCAGCGCGTCGCGCACAACGCTCGGTGCACCGCTGCATTCCATCAGAATGTCGGGCTCGAAGCCGTTTAGATTTTCAAGACTCTCGATGTGATAAGTTGCGCCGATGGCCTCCAACAGCCGCCGCTTGTGCAGATTGTCGCGATGGTCGAGCACGTGCACGTCAAGACCGCGCTGCGCCCCCATCAGTGCGGCGAGAAGTCCGACCGGACCGGCACCGGTCACAAGCAGCGTTTTGGGTCGCCACGACCGCGAGCGATTGCCAATGCGTTCGGTGTGATCCCACGCCTTGGCGACCACACTCGTCGGCTCGAGCAACACGCCTGTGATCCCGAGCGCCGGATCGACCTTCACCAGGAAGTCCGGCTCGATCCGGAAAAACTCGGAGCCAAAGCCGTTTCGCTCCTTAATGCCGCGTTCGGTGTAGCGGCCATTGCGGCACATATCCCATTCGCCGACGGCGCAAGCTGGACAGGGAACGGGGTCTGGCCGGCGCACAATACCGACAATCCTGTCACCGACTTCCACGCCACAATCCGCAGGCGCCTCTTCCACTTTGCCGAGCGATTCGTGACCAATCACCAGCCTTTGCGCGCCAGGCGGCGCCCAGCCATAGTGCCCGGATACGATCTCCCGGTCGGTACCGCAGACGCCGAGCGCAAGCGTTCGCACCAGCACCGCGCCGTCGGAGGCGGGCGGTTCGGGAACGTCTTCAATTCGCGCCGAGTCGGCAACGCCGGGCGCGATAGTGAGAGCGCGCATCCTGTTTCCGTCGAGTCCGCGATGGGCCGTGCTCGTGCGCGCGGCGCGCACAGCGTTCAACCGGATAAGCGCCTAATCGCCGGAAAAGTTCCATTTGGCGGAACCCGCGGCGCGGCTTAACGGTTCTTGCTGCCGATTGGCGATAGGGCGCTTTTTTCGCGCCGGCGGGGAGGAGATCAACCATGCAACCGATCGGGCGCAAACGCTGGTCCATCGCCGTGGGATATATTCCTTCACAAAGCTCGTTTTCGGATCGCGCTTTGGTCTCTCATGAGACCGCCTGCATTCTAAATGCCGGCGACCAAGACGCTCATATCAGCATCACGGTGTTTTTCGCCGACCGCGAGCCCGTCGTCTATCGCGTCACGGTCCCCGCGCGCCGCACGCTGCATTTGCGCTTCAACGATCTGAAAGACCCAGAAACCGTGCCGCGCGATACGGATTTCTCGTCAGTGTTCGAATCAGACGTCCCGATCATCGTTCAACACACCCGCCTCGATTCCCGGCGCGCCGAAGTCACCCTGATGTCGACGACCGCATATGCGGACGCCTGAGCATTTTTCTCGCCGCGAAGTTTTTGTCGGCCGAAACATCGGATCATCTATGCCGCGCCCTGAATCTTTTGTGTCTTCGCCTTTACCGCATGAATGCTGTCCCGCCCGGCTTCGCGCGCAGCCTGCTGCAAGGCGTGTCGGATCTCGTCGCGTTTTTCGTGGATCGAGGCGATCGCAAGACCGGTCGCCACGCCCAAGCCGACCAGCGCCGCCTCGGAGAGCTGTAGGCTCGCTTCGGTAGTCTCCGGTACGGCATCAGTGGCGCCGAGACTGTAAAGATGCCGGGCGTGCTCCTCGTCTCGCGCGCGCGACACGATGAGTATGTCGGGCCGCAGCTCGCGTACATGTTCGACAATGTCGTCAATGATGCGAGCGGTGTGGACGGTAATGATAACTCCCGCCGCCTTGGCGAGACCGCACGTCTCAAGGAAGCGCGGATCGGCCGCGTCGCCATAATAAACGTCATGGTTGTCGCGGCGATCGCGAGTGACTGTCAGAGCGTCGGAATCGGCGGCGATATAGGGGATGCCGTGTTGCTTGAGCAGCGCGCAAACGACTTTACCGACGCGCCCGTAGCCAACCACAATGGCGTGCCGCTGTTCGCCAGCCGGTCGAGCCGTCAACTCGGGATCGACGGCCTTGCTCGAGGTAAGCCGGGCCGCCAGGTGCCGCGCGCCGACCGAGAGAAGCGGCGTCAGCGCCATCGTGACTGAAGTCACGGCGAGGGTGAGGCTCGCCAGCCGCGGCTCTACGAGCCCGGCGGCCGCAGCCATGCCGATGCCGACGAAAGCGAATTCCCCTCCTGGACCAAGCAGCAGACCGGTCTCGGTGGCAACCGGCCACGACAGGCGGAAAAGCTTGCCAAGCCCTGTGAGCAGCAACGCTTTTAGCGCGATCAAGCTGACGACGCCGCCGAAGAGCAGAAGCGGTTCGCGCAGCAGCTCGCGGAAATCGATGTTCATGCCGACGGTAAAAAAGAAGATGCCGAGCAATAAACCTTTGAACGGCGCCACCGTCGCTTCGATTGCCTTGCGGTATTCCGTCTCCGCCAGCAGCAATCCCGCAACAAACGCGCCGAGCGCCATGGACAAGCGGGCCTGTTCGGCGATCACCCCGGCCGCGACGATCACGAACAGCACTGCGGCGATGAACACTTCGCTGGAGCGTGCGGTCGCAACCAGCCGAAACAATGGACGCAACAGCATGCGGCCGAACGCGACGATGACGGTAATCGCCGCCGCCGCCTGGAGCAGCGCGCTGGCAAGGCTGGCTAAAACCGAGCGGCCAGACTGCGTGGTAACGATGGAGACGAACAACAGGATCGGAATGACGGCAAGGTCTTGCGCGAGCAAAACGGAAAAGCTCGCACGGCCGACGCCGGTGGTGAGACGCTCCTGATTAGACAGAAGCTCAAGCACAATCGCCGTCGACGACAGCGACAGGCTCGCGCCCAGAACGATCGCTTCCGACGGATTCTTCCCGGCCGCGAACGCGGCGCCTGCAATCAATGCACTGGTCAGAATGACCTGCGAGCCGCCAAGGCCGATCACCAGACGGCGCATCGCCGACAACCTGGGCAGCGACAGTTCGAGACCGATCAGGAACAGCAGAAAGACAATTCCCAGTTCGGCGATGCCGGCGACATTTTGGGCGTCGCTGATGGTGAACCAGGACAACACCGGCGTCCCTTTGC
The DNA here is from genome assembly GCA_049679485.1 of Xanthobacteraceae bacterium. Classification (GTDB taxonomy): domain Bacteria; phylum Pseudomonadota; class Alphaproteobacteria; order Rhizobiales; family Xanthobacteraceae; genus BOG-931. The sequence goes on along the minus strand of JBAUGC010000234.1, from coordinate 1,136 downwards.
CGATCGAACCGAGTCCGAGCGGCCCGAGCACGGCGCCCGCCGCCAGGTAGCCCAGCACAGGGCTTATTCCCCATCGCCGCACCAGCGGCACCACGACGCCGGCGGTGCCAAGGACGACGAGCGCATCGGTGTAGCCGGCCATGTCGTTGGGTGAGACCACGAAATTCTCCAATTCCGTGCCGGTATCCGGCAGTTGTACCCGGTCAAAACGGCCGCTGCGACTCAACCTTGGGGATGTCGCAACCCGCCCATACTGAACCCTTCCGCTATATCCTCGTTAGGTGATTCGCGACCCTGGCCACTGCGCTTGGGGCGCTGCGCCAGTGAGAATGCAGTGAAGCTATTTCAGTGCCAGAACTGCGGCCAGCCGCTCTATTTCGAGAACACGCGTTGCGAACGCTGCGGGTTGGCGCTTGGCTATTTGCCGGAACGGGAAATCATCACTGCGCTTAAGCCCGACCGGAGCGCGCCCAATGCAGCAGAGAAGGTCTGGCGGGCGCTCACCGACAGCAATGCTTACCGCTATTGCGCCAATGCCGCTTACGGCGTCTGCAACTGGCTAGTGCCGGCATCGACGTCCGACACCTATTGTGCCGCCTGCCGCCACAACCGCATGATTCCCGACCTGTCATTCGCCGAGAACATCGAGAAATGGCGCGCCCTCGAAGGCGCCAAGCACCGCCTGTTCTACACGCTGTTTCAGCTGCAGCTCCCGGCAGAGACTCAGGCGGAATCTCCCAATGGCCTGGCGTTTCAATTTCTAGCCGATGTGGAAACGTCGGGATTGCCGATCATGACCGGTCACGCGGACGGCGTGATTACCATCAATCTTGCCGAAGCCGATGATGCGGAGCGCGAACGCCTCCGGCAGCGGATGGGCGAACTGTACCGCACGCTGCTCGGTCATTTTCGTCACGAGATCGGTCATTATTACTGGGATCGGCTCATCGCCGACACGCCTCACCTCGAAGAGTTTCGCCGCATTTTCGGCGACGAACGCCGGGACTATGATCAGGCGCTACAGAACTATTATGCGCATGGACCGGTCGCCGACTGGTCGGAGCGTTTCATTTCTCCGTATGCAAGCGCACATCCTTGGGAGGATTTTGCCGAAACCTGGGCGCACTACTTTCACA
>JBAUGC010000233.1:0-2518 GCA_049679485.1 Xanthobacteraceae bacterium | reverse complement strand
ACACACGCGCGCCGGCATCGAGGACAACCTGTGGGACACCAAAAAAGGCGTGCGCATGAACACGATCCAAATGATCGAACGCCACGTTCGGATGGCTAAGGAGTTAGGACGGGCCATTGCCACGCCCGAGCAGGCACGGCAGATGTTGAAGATCGGCGTCAGTTATAAATCGACCGAGGAAACCCTCGCCAACCTTGGTCTGCCGCCCAACCGCCAGCCGGGCAATATGGGTTTCCTGGTGCATAAAACCGACGGAAGATTCCATCCGGCGGCGCAAGGCGGATGCGGACACATCCACGCCGGAGACTGGGAAGAAAGGTTAGAGCCTGTAGATTTGGCGCTCACCCGATGAGGAAGGCTAAGAATACGAAGACGACAAAACGAAAATCGTCGGTCAAGCGTGCGCGGCCTAATGATCCGTGGGGTTTCTCTCTCGACAAACTTTGGGAATGGGACCCCGACGGCGCGGCACTGCTGACGCGCGTTGCAACAAACCCTTGGAATAGCGGGATTCTCCCACCCAAGGAGGTGGAGCTAATCCCGCTTGCGCTTCAGTCCGCTTGCACAAACCTCGACGAAGCGGGCACGCGCCGCCATATCCGCGCCGCGCTCAAAGCCGGGGCAACGCGTGAGGAGATACTCCTTGTGCTCAAATGTGGTGTGGGTCTCGCAGTCCACTCATGCAGCCTTGGCGCTCCGATCCTCCTTGAGGAGATGAAGGCCGCGGGAATAGTGGCCGCCGACGCTCCAAAACCGGAGACTCCTGCTTGCGACGCGATGCGGGCGATCGGCCAGTGGAATAGCGCATGGGACCCATTCTACGAACTTTCCCCGCTCTGGACAGATCAATTCTTCGCTCTCGGAGCCAGCATCTACAAAAGCGGCATCTTCACGCCTAGGTTCATGGAGTTGATCAGCATCGCCTTCGATGCATCCGTCACGCACATGTATGCACCGGGCACGCGCCGGCACATTAAGGGCGCACTCAAGGCCGGCGCGACCCCGGAAGAAATAATGACTGTACTTCAACTGTGTGTATCGATGGGGGTTCAAGCTTGTGCCAAAGGCGTGCCGATTCTCGCTGAGGAAATGAAGCGCCGTTGAGTCTAGGCAGTAAGTCAGCCCGCCTGCGCTCACGCGAGCAACCAATGACGATCCAGGGATATTTCGCTGGCGTCTGGGAGATGCTCATCGGCCGCGCCGATGGACCACTGACCTTTCGATTAATCTTCCAGCCGACGGTGGCTGCTATTTTTGCAATTCGCGCCGGATTGAAAGACGCCCGCGCGGGCCGAACGCCCTACTTTTGGTCTGTGTTGAAAAATCCGCTTGACTACGACGGCCTGCTGCGGGACGGCTGGAAGGATATTGGCAAGGTGTTTATCGTCGCGGTTGTTCTGGATGTAGTCTGCGCGCTGATCGTTCATCGCTGGATATTTCCAGGACAGGCACTGCTGGTCGGCACAGCTCTCGCCATCGTGCCGTATGTATTGATCCGCGGTCCCGTCACCCGTATCGCGCGTCGGCTTTCACGCACATGACCAAGCCAAGCGGTTCCGTTACGGCGCACTGGCGGTTTCCCGTCCTGTTCGGGGTGCAGACCATCGGCGCGATCATTCTGTTCTGGAATGCCGCCCCGCTTTACCGAGAAATTCTCGCCGATCCGGCGACGCATGAATCGCAACCCGAGAATCTGGCTTGGGCGCTTTCGTCAATCATGCTGCTGCAAGCTGGCTATTGGATTTCTCATCGAATTAATCCGCCGCTACCACAATATACCAACGCTCTGATTGGCAACGTTATCCTGTTCCTGGCTCGCATGAGCTTCGTGTTCGCCACATCCGTTTTCGGCTTTGTGTTTATCACGCAAAAGCCCGGCTTCCATATTCCGGCCTTCCGGTACATCGTGACGCTTGGGGGTCTTTTTAGCCTGTACTGCTACGTGCAGGAATTGGAGCGTTTGGGTAGGACCTTCGCCGGGCGCGAGAAAAAGCCTGAACCGACTCACTAGACGCGTCACGTCCGGTTCTGACCCTGAACGTCGTTTGCTGAAAGACGGCAATACGTCTGGAATTGGGAGCGTAGCGGAAGTGGCGGAACTCGCTCGAAATGACCCAGATGACCTAGGCTGTGTAAAAACTCGAAAAAACTGAGAAGCGACGAGAATGACTTTTCTTAGTTCAGCTAAAATCAAACGCACTCGCCAATCTTCGAGCACCTAAAAGCGATTTGGAAGAACGTTTATTCTATCGTCGTCTCGCGTCGCCACGTTTTTACGCAGCCAAGACCCATTGCCGACATAGGGCGAAGGCAAATCTCTGTTCCTTTTCCACCCCGTCGAAGGCTCATGCCACGTGGAAGATGTTCGACGGAACCGGTCTCGACGAGGGCTGGTCGGCGCGCTTGATGCGGTTTCGCCCATCGGCCTTTGCGGCATAAAGCGCTACGTCTGAATACTCGAGCAGCGCTTCCAGCGTGTGCTCCGCATTCACGCTCACTGAAACGCCGCCGCTTACCG
>JBAUGC010000232.1:0-5717 GCA_049679485.1 Xanthobacteraceae bacterium | reverse complement strand
TGGTGTTCGGTCAGATGAACGAGCCGCCGGGCGCGCGTGCCCGCGTCGGCCTCACGGGTCTGACCGTCGCCGAGCACTTCCGCGACCAGGGCCAGGACGTGCTGTTCTTCGTCGACAACATCTTCCGCTTTACCCAGGCCGGTTCGGAAATGTCGGCGCTGCTCGGCCGCATTCCTTCGGCGGTCGGCTACCAGCCGACGCTATCCACCGACATGGGCGCGTTGCAGGAGCGCATCACCACCACCACCAAAGGCTCGATCACGTCGGTGCAGGCCATCTACGTGCCAGCCGACGACCTCACCGACCCGGCGCCCGCGACCTCGTTCGCGCACCTCGACGCCACCACCGTGCTGTCGCGCTCGATCGCGGAGAAAGGCATCTATCCGGCGGTCGATCCGCTCGATTCAACTTCGCGCATGCTGTCCGCGAATATCGTCGGCGATGAGCACTACCAGGTCGCGCGCCGCGTGCAGCAGATCCTGCAACGCTACAAAGCGCTGCAGGACATCATCGCCATTCTCGGCATGGACGAGCTTTCCGAAGAGGACAAGCTGACGGTGTCGCGGGCGCGGAAGATCGAGCGCTTCCTGTCGCAGCCGTTCCACGTCGCCGAAGTGTTCACCGGCTCGCCCGGCGTGTTCGTCGAACTCGCCGATACGATCCGCGGCTTCCAGGGACTGTGCGAAGGCAAATACGATCACCTGCCCGAAGCCGCCTTCTATATGGTCGGCACCATCGATCAGGCGGTCGAAAAGGGTAAGAAACTCGCCGAAGCGGCGTAAGAGAACAATCGATGGCTGAGCTGCATTTCGAGTTCGTCTCGCCCGAAAGCGTGCTGTTTTCCGGCGACGTCGACCAAGTCGATCTGCCCGGCGCCGAGGGCGACATGGGCATTCTCGCCGGCCATGCGCCGCTCGTCACCACGCTGCGGCCGGGCATCGTGACCATCTACCGTGGCGGCGCGCGCGAACCGGTCGTGGTCACCGGCGGCTTCGCCGAGGTCGGTCCCGCCGGTTTGACCGTACTCGCCGACCGCGCTGTGGCGCGCGAGACGTTCGACACCGCAACGCTCGCCGCGGAAATCAAGGACGCCGAAGAAGACATCGCCGACACCGCGGACCAGGCGGAGCGCGACAAGCTCACGCGCCATCTCGATCAATTGAAAGCGTTGCAGGCGGCGCTGGCGCAATAACGCAGCGCGGTCTCGCGTTTTCACCGTAAAATCTCGACCAGCAAGACCCAGGCGTTCCACACGGTCGCCGCCAGCGTGAGCATGATGCCGGCCGCGACCCAATAAAGCCCGCCACTGGCGCCGGCGAGCAGATAAACGCCGCCGACCAGAACCGGTATCCCGCTGCACAGCGCAATCACAAACCGCCACAGCCACCACGTCACCGGCTGGGCTTTCATCACCGGAATGTGCCGCGCCTGAATGACGATCGGCGAGACCGTCATGAGCAGCCCCGCGCCGAAGATTTCGCCGCCAAGTATGTTCAGCGGCTGACCGGGCATCAGAGCAAAGCTGCTGGCAAGGAGCGCCCCGACCAGCATGATCAGCATCTCCGCGGCGCGGCCCGGCAGTTGCGGAAATGAAAGAATGCGCTGGAGATTGATCGAGATGGCGACGATGACGAGACCGCTCAACGCTGCGGTCGCGCCGACCTCCGCCACAAAGAAGTTCGCCCAGGCCGCCCCGATCTCACCCATCACCGCGCCGCTCCAAATCTGCGCGAGTCTGTAGCACGGCCGTCGCCAGTGTTGTGCGATGATCCGATCAATCAAATGACGAAAACGCACGGCGGTTGGCGCTTACCGTTCGCCGGTTTCCCGGTAGGGGCTGATTTAATTCTCTCGCGCCGGCACCTGCGGCCATTGGCCGGCTTCGATCTTGCCGGCGGCAATGACGGCCTGGGTGCGGCTCTCGACGCCGAGCTTTTGCAGGATGGCGGAGACGTGCGCCTTCACGGTCGCTTCCGACACGCCGAGTTCGTAGGCGATCTGTTTGTTGAGCAAGCCTCCCGACAGCATCATCAACACCCGGACCTGCTGCGGCGTCAGTGTCGACAGCCGCGCGATCAGCGCTTCGGTTTCGGCATCGGAGCGGCGCGTGAGATCGACATCGGGCGGCGTCCACACTTCGCCCTGCAGTACGCGCGCGATCGCTGCGCGAAGCGCCTCAATGCCGAGCGTCTTGGGAATAAAGCCCGACGCGCCAAATTCCATGCAGCGGCGGATGACGGCCGGATCGTCGTTGGCCGAGACCACGACGATCGGCAGGCTCGGATATTGCGCGCGCAGGTACATCAGGCCGGAAAAGCCGCGCACGCCCGGCATGGAGAGATCGAGCAGGATCAGATCGATGTCGCTGCCGCGGTCGAGGACTTCGCTAACCTCCTCGAAGGTCCCGGCCTCGGCGATCTCGGCGCGAGCAAATAATCCGGTCACCGCTTCCCGCAGCGCGCCGCGAAACAGCGGATGATCGTCGGCGATCAACAGATGGTGGGATTGCGTCTCGCTCAACGGGATGGTCCAGCCGATCACGCGCGGGGGACACGCATGGGCAACCTTACTGCCGATCGCCCGGTATCGTCCACCGTATGGCTCTTTGAGCATGACATGCAGCGGGTCTCTCGTTCCAGGTTGTGCTATGCCTTAACGTGGCTGGCAAGGTTCTCGGCACGGGAGGAAGGTCACCTTGAAGACCGCGAAATTGACCGGCCTTGAATTGCCGCTGAACTCGCTCGCGCTCTCCGACGGAGTGATCGAATGAGACGGCGCGCTTCATCAGACTTCTTGGCGGCGCGATGCCAGAGTGCCGCCGGCGCCGATGAAGTGTTAGAATAAGCGCCTGCGTCCAAATGTTCCAACCCCGCAAGGGCGGAGAAGACTGTCAGATATTCGGATGAGAGCGCCCGCTGACCATCTTGGCGAACAGACAGCAACTCCGGCGGAAGGCCCCCGCGGCCCCCGAGCGGCGGCCAATACTTCGATTGTGCGCACCCGGCTGTTTCTCAAATACATCGCGCTGTTTGTCGCCGTGGTCAGCGTCGCGCTGATCGCCAATAGCGCGTTCGAGGTGTGGTTTTCGTATCAGGAGCAAAAAACCTCGCTGGTGCGGATCCAGCGCGAGCAAGCGCAAGCCGCCGCCGGCAAGATCGAACAATTCATCCAGGAAATCGAAAGCCAGGTCGGCTGGACCACGCAGCTGCCCTGGTCCGCCGGCACGCTGGAACAGCGGCGCTTCGACGCGTTGCGTCTGCTGCGCCAGGTGCCCGCCATCACCGAGCTCGCGGAGATCGACGCCACCGGCCACGAGCAGTTGCGGGTATCGCGTCTCGCCATGGACGTGGTCGGCAGCGGCGTCGATGTTTCGAAAGAACCGGCGTTCACCGAAGCTGTTGCACATAAGGTCTATTACGGTCCGGTCTATTTCCGTCGTGAATCCGAGCCGTACATGACGCTCTCGCTCGCCGGCACGCGGCGCGACGCCGGCGTGAGCATCGCCCAGGTCAATCTGAAGCTCATCGAAGATGTTCTGGCGCAGATCAAATCCGTGGGGCATGCGCGAGCCTATGTGGTCGATGCCCAGGGCCGCCTCATCGCCCATCCCGACATTAGTCTGGTGCTGCGCAATACCGACATGTCTCGCCTCGAACAGGTGCGCGCCGCTCGGGCCGCTGTCGGCAATAATTCCGCCGAGCAAGTGCAGGAAGCAAACGACATTGCCGGCCAAAAAGTGCTGACGGCCTATGCGCCGGTTGCTCCGCTCGGCTGGCTGGTCTTCGTCGAAACGCCGATCGAGGAGGCGTATGCGCCGCTCTACGCTTCGATCGAACGGACCGGCCTGGTCCTGCTCGGAGCGCTTGCGCTCGCGTTCATTGCCGGGATGTTTCTCGCCGGGCGGATGGTGGTGCCGATCCAGGCGCTGCGCGCGGGTGCGGCGCGCATCGGCGCGGGCGATCTCAGCCAGAGGATCGCGATCAAGACCGGCGACGAGGTCGAGGCGCTGGCCGATCAGTTCAACGACATGGCCGGCCGCCTGCAAGAGTCGTATGCGGGCCTGGAGCGCAAGGTCGAGCTGCGCACCCACGAACTGACCGAGTCGCTTGCGCAGCAAACCGCGACCGCTGACGTGCTGCGCGTCATCAGTTCATCGCCGGGCGATCTGAAGCCGGTGTTCGACGCCATCCTCGCTAACGCAGTACGCATCTGCGGTGCCGAATTCGGCAACCTCGCTCTGGTCGACGGCGACGGCATGCGCCGAGGTGCGATGTACAACGCGCCAACCGCGTTCGAACAACTGCGAAACAGCGATCCGCGCATTCCTTTGCACAAGTCTCCGCTCGGTCGTCTTTACGAAACAAAAAAGACCGTCAACATCGGCGACCTGGCGGCGGAACCTGCATACGCCGAGGGGCCGCTAGCCAAAGTCGCGGGCGCACGTGCCATGCTAGGTGTTCCGATGCTCAAAGACGACGAGCTGATCGGCGCGCTTGTCCTATACCGCATGGAAGCGGCACCGTTCACCGACAAACAAGTTGAACTGCTGACGAATTTTGCCGCCCAGGCCGTCATCGCCATCGAAAATGCCCGGCTGCTCACCGAGTTGCGCGAATCGCTAGCGCGGCAGACCGCGACCTCTGAAGTGCTGAGCGTCATTTCCAGTTCGCCCGGTGACTTGAAGCCGGTGTTCGACGCCATGCTGGCGAACGCCGCGCGTCTGTGCGAGGCGCAATTCGGCAATCTGTTGCTCCACGAGGATGGCGAATTCAGGTTTACGGCGACTTACAACGTACCGGCCGTTTTCGCCGAGCATTGGCGGCGCGCGCCGGTTTTTCGCCCAAGTCCGTTAGCGCCCGTCGCCCGCGCTGTCGCCGCGAAGGATCTCGTCCATGTCGTCGACATCAAGCGAGATCCGGCATATTTGCAGGGCGATTCTGCCATTACTTCTTTGGTCGACATTGGCGGCGCGCGCACCGTTCTGGTCGTACCAATGATCAAAGATGCGGAGGTGATCGGGGCACTGACCATTTTCCGTCAGGAAGTCCGGCCGTTCACCGACAAGCAGATCGATCTCGTCAAAGATTTTGCAGCGCAGGCGGTGATCGCGATCGAGAATGCGCGGCTGCTTAGTGAACTGCGGGAGTCGCTGGCGCAGCAGACGGCGACGGCGGAAGTGCTGAGCGTCATTTCCAGTTCGCACGGCGACCACCAGCCAGTGTTTGCCGCGATGTTGGAGAACGCCGTGCGCATCTGCGGCGCCAGGTTCGGCAATATATACCGCCATGATCAAAATCTGTTCCACCTCGTGGCCGCGCAAAACACGCCGCCGGCGCTTGCCGAGGCGCGCCGAGGAGCGCCGCAGCGCGCGGCCGACAATATGATGTTTGCCAAGATCATGGCGAGGAAGGCAAGCGTTCAAGTGCCGGACGTTTCACTGTTGCCGAATTATCTCGACCGCAGCGACGCGGCCGCAGTCACTGCCGTCGAGCTGGGGGGCGTGCGCACCGCGTTGGTGGTGCCGATGCTTAAGGAAAACGATGTGATCGGCGCTTTCAGCTTGTTCCGCGATGAAGTCCTTCCCTTTGACGACAAACAGGTCGCGCTTGTCACGGGTTTTGCCAATCAAGCCGTCATCGCCATCGAGAATGCGCGGCTGCTCGCCGAGCTGCGCAAACGTACTGATGAGCTTGGTCGCTCGGTTGGCGAATTACGTG
>JBAUGC010000231.1:0-7715 GCA_049679485.1 Xanthobacteraceae bacterium | reverse complement strand
GGCTCAGACATGCCGCGCGGCTGCACATAACCCGGAATTATGACTAGCTCGGATCGCGTTCCAATGTCCGAAATTGGGTCTGACGAGCACCGCCGCTAAGGGCCATGTGTTGAGGGCTCCGGGTTGGGCACAATTTCGTAGCCGAACTCCGCTGCCGATTTGGCCAGCCAGGACCATAAACTGCCGGCAAAACTGCGAAACGCCATCAACTGGAACGTCGGCCGGTCGTCGAGTTGTTGAATCTGCACGCCGATGTAAGCGACGAGGGTCGACGCCATGTCGCCGGTTCTGAAACTGCGCGGATGCAGGTCGACCGGAATGCCCTTGGCCAGCACGTCGCGGGCGCGATCGCCGCTCAGGCGCAGCACAACGCGTCCGTCGGATTGGTCGGCGATCGACGCAAGACCCGCCAGATGCTGCCGCAGCCGGGAGATAAAATCCCCTCCAGCTGAAGTCTCCGCAGTGGCAAGCCATTGACCGACGCCGATACCTGCGAGCGATACGCCGTCCTTCATCGCAACGCGCGGTCCGTCCGGCAAATCGAGGCCGAAAGCCGCGACAACGGCGCGTTTGAGGTTTTGCTCCGCTCCGCGCCTTGCCATTACGGTCGCAAGAGCCAGGTCGGTCCGCTCCTCGATCACGAGTCCTGGGTTCGGCGTGGCTGTGCCGAACCGCCCCCGCCGCGCCAGGTTCGTCAATGGTGCGCGGGCGCGCTGATCAAGGCTAGCCATGGAGGCGCACCCGCTCTGCATCGATAAAAATCGGATCGCAGACTTCAACCTCGACATCGCCATCGCGAACCGGATCGTAAGCACGGACGCGCTCGCCAAAGCGTCGCGGTCCGTGCTGCAACAAGCCGAGCCCGACCCAATGACCGAGCGTTGGCGAGAAAGCGACCGAGGTCATGTGGCCTTGATCATTGTCAGCCACGGTCTGGGCGCCGAGTGGCAGAAAATACGCGCCGGCGCGAAGCCGTTGGGCGCGGTCGGCGGGCTTAAACCCGACGAAAATAGGCCGGTCCGACGATTGTAAGGCGGCGCGCTCCGCCATCACCCGGCCGATGAAATCCTTGCGCGCCGACAGCATGCGATGGGCGCCCAAGTCGTGCGCCGTGGTCTGTCCATTGATCTCGTTGGTTGAGACGTGGCCCTTCTCAATCCGCATGACGCCCAGAGCTTCCGTTCCATAAGGGGCGATTTCGAATTCCTCGCCCGCCGCCATCACGGCGCGAATTACCGCGTCTCCATAACGCGCGGGCACTGCAAGCTCATAAGCAAGCTCGCCGGAAAAAGAGAGGCGAAAGAGCAAAACGTTCAGGCCGCCAAAAATCGTGACGGGCCGCGCGGCCAAATGCGGGAAGGCTTCGTTCGAGAGAGAATGCTGCGCATCGACCAATTTGCGCAGCGTGTCGCGCGAGCGCGGCCCGGCGATCGAATACTGCGCCCATTGTTCCGAAACCGAGACCATCTGCACATCGAGATCGGGCCAGAGGACTTGGTGGCAGAATTCGAGATGCTGCATGACCTTCCCGGCATTGGCCGTCGTTGTGGTCATGAAATAATGGTCCGGAGAGAGGCGGGACGTCGTACCGTCGTCCATGACGAAGCCGTCCTCGCGCAGCATCAGCCCGTAACGCGCTTTGCCAACGGGCAATGACGAAAACATGTTGGTGTAAATCCGATCGAGGAAAATGCCGGCATCGCTGCCTTGCACGTCGATCCTGCCGAGCGTCGATACATCACAGACGCCGACCGCCGAGCGTACAGTGCGGACCTCGTGGCTAACGGTTTCAAGCCAGTCAGCTTCCCCAGCGCGGGGATAATATTGGGCGCGTAACCATGCGCCCGTTTCCACCATGACGGCACCCTGCTCGAGAGCCCATTGGTGCGATGGTGACAGCCGTGTCGGTCGGAAATCCTTGCCACGGTGATGTCCGGCCAGCGCTCCGAGAGTCACAGGCGTGTAGGGCGGACGATAAGTAGTCGTTCCCACCTCCGAGATCGGTCGCTTCGTTAGCTCTGCCATAACCGCCAGGCCGACTACACCGCCGATCTTGCCCTGATCGGTGGCCATGCCGAGCGTGGTGTAGCGCTTCAAATGCTCGACGGACTGGAAGCCTTCCCGCTTCGCGAGTTCTACGTCCTTGACGGTGACGTCATTCTGCAAATCAACAAAAGCTTTTCCTTTGCCGTTGACCCACCAGACCGGTGCGGTAGCGAAGGTCTCGTCCGCCGCCCGCGGCAATGCTGCTGGTGCTGCCGCATAGCCACAATCGGACGCCGCGCGCGCTCCGGCTTCGGATCCGGTCGTGAGACAATCGGCAAGACGCATGGCGCCATCGGCAGCTCCGGCGACAATCATGCCATGCGGCAGTGTATTTGGTACGAACGCGGCGATATCGTCGCGCCATTGCGGCTTACCGCCAAGATGGCAGGTAAGATGAAGTAAGGGATTCCAACCACCGGCAACGCCGAGGCAATCGCAGGAGACCGTGACGCGGCGTCCGCTTACGTCGATAATCTCGACTGCGCGAACGGCGCGTGTTCCTTTGGTACGCACGACCCGCGCCCCCGCAAAGATGCGAACCGCCTTTTTCAAGGACGTTGGAAGGCGTTCGCGCGCATCTGCGCGTGAATCCACAATCGCTTCGATCGCAACGCCGGCGTCCTGTGCAGCGGACGCAGTGCGCCAGCCGTCATCGTTGTTGGTGAAAACAACCAGACGGGAGGAGGGCGTTGTAGCATACCGGTTGAGATAGGTCCGCACCGCGCCTGCCAGCATGACGCCCGGCCGATCGTTACCTTCAAAGGCTATCGGGCGTTCACTCGCGCCCGCGGCAAGCAGCGCGCGCTTGGCAACGATTTTCCAGTAGCGTTGACGTGGCTGATAAGGGGGCGGAACGGCAAGATGATCGCTGACACGCTCCACGGCGCCGTACTGCCCGTGATCGTAGACGCCGAACACTGTCGTGCGGCGCATAATGGTGACCTCCGGCATCGCGGCGAGTTCGGCTTCAATCCGCGCGGCCCAAGCAGTCGACTCGCTCTCATCGAGCACAAAGCGCTCCGCCAACAGACGGCCGCCAAGCTTGAAATCCTCCTCGGCGAGAATGACGCGTGCGCCAGCGCGCCCGGCGCTCAACGCCGCCATCAGGCCGGCCGGACCCGAGCCGACAACAAGAACGTCGCAATGCGCGAATGCCTTCTCATATTCATCGGGGTCATCGGCGCCCGCAGCGCGTCCGAGACCGGCGGTGCGGCGGATTGCCGGCTCGTAGACTTTCTCCCAGAAAGCCGGCGGCCACATGAAGGTCTTGTAGTAGAAGCCGGCCGGGAAGAATGGCGACAAGACATCGTTGATTGACATCACGTCGAACGCGAGCGAGGGCCAGCGGTTTTGGCTAGCTGCAGTGAGGCCGTCGAACAGTTCAATTGTCGTCGCCCGCGTATTCGGCTCGCGGCGCGTTCCGTCGCGTAACTCGACCAAAGCGTTCGGCTCGTCCGATCCGGCTGAGAAAATGCCACGTGGGCGATGGTATTTAAAAGACCGGCCGACAAGGCTTACGCCGTTGGCGATCAGTGCGGAGGCAAGCGTATCTCCGGGATGTCCGACATAACCGCGTCCGTCGAAGCTGAAACGAAGCGACGTCGTGCGATCAATGAGGCCGCCGTGTGGAAGACGGTTCCGTGAAGTCGCGCTTGTCTTACCAAGCGTGGAAGCGTCCGAATTTTGCATCATCCGCCGACCTTGGCCGCCGGATTGCGCGCAGCCGCGACATCGCGCGCAAATTCGACCTGGCTGATTTCGTGGGTAAACGTATCGCGCGTGACCACAAGCCAGCTGTGGCAGCCCGCTGCGTGGTACCAAAGTTCACGAAGCGGGCCGCGCGGATTGTCGCGCAGGTAGACGTAGTCTATGAACTTTTCCGCAGCGTTGGGTGCCGCAGGGTCGGGACGGACGGGCGAGGCGTCGCCCAGATAGCTGAACTCCTCGTTGCCGCGCTCGCCGCAATATGGGCAGAAGATTCGCACGTCGCTCTCACGGTCCGGTCAATGCAGGTTGGGTTGTGCGCCCACGCCTTTTTCGTCAATGACGTTGCCGGCGCCGAAACGATCCAGCCGGAACGCGGAATTCAGCGCGTGCGGCTCCCCGCGCGCGATGGTGTAGGCGAAGCACCAGCCAGATGCGGGCGTCGCCTTGAACCCCCCGTAATTCCAGCCAGCGTTCAGGTAGAGACCATCAATTGGCGTTCGATCGATGATGGGACTTCCGTCCATGCTCATGTCGAGGAGGCCTCCCCAGTGCCGCAGGATGCGCAGCCGCCCGAGGCCGGGCCACAGCGCGACGCCGCCCTCGATAATGTCCTCCACGGTTGGAAGATTTCCGCGCTGAGCATAGGTGTTGTAGCCGTCGACATCGCCGCCGAAAACGAGGCCGCCCTTATCGGATTGGCTGATGTAGAAATGCCCGGCGCCGAACGTCATGACGCAATCGATGGCCGGCTTGATGCCTTCGGTCACAAAGGCCTGGATCACGTGGGCTTCGATCGGCACGCGCAGTCCCGCCATGCTGGTTAGCAGCGACGTGCTTCCGGCGACGGCGAGCCCGACTTTGTGCGCACGTATGTTTCCACGCGTCGTCTCTACCCCGATAATGCGTCCATCGCGGATCGTTAGTCCCTCCACTTCGCAATTTTGGATGATGTCGACGCCGCGCTGGTCGGAAGCCCGCGCATAGCCCCACACGACGGCGTCGTGGCGCGCAGTGCCACCGCGGCGTTGCAGCAGCGCCCCGCGAATCGGAAACCGGGCGTTGTTGTAATCGAGAAACGGCAGCATCGCCCGAACTTGCGCTCGGTCAAGCAGTTCCGCGTCGACGCCGTTTAATCGCATGGCGTTGCCGCGACGGGCGAAGGCGTCACGTTGCGCATCTGAATGATACAGATTTACCACGCCGCGCTGACTGACCATGGTGTTGTAGTTAAGATCACGTTCCAGGCCTTCCCAGAGTTTCATCGACAATTCGTAGAATCGGATGTTCTGAGGCAACAGGTAATTTGAGCGGATGATTGTCGTATTGCGTCCCGCATTACCAGACCCAATCCAGCTTTTCTCCAAGACGGCAATATTGGTCAGGCCGTGTTCCTTGGCGAGATAAAAAGCTGTGGCCAAACCATGCCCGCCGCCGCCGACGATGATTACGTCATAGTTCGCCTTGGGCGCCGCGTCACGCCACGCCGGTTGCCAGCCGACGTGGCCTAACAATGCTTCGTAGGCGAGCGAAAAAACGGAATACTTCATGGGCGATTTACGCTGCCTGCTGCGAGGTACGCTTTTCGGCCTGTCTGTAGGTTAGCAATCCAGCGTCGTCTCTCGCTCCCAATCGGTCAGATGGCGTGAGTATTTGTTCCAGTCATCATACTTGAGGTTGAGATAAGCGCTGCAAAACTCGGTACCGAGTCCCTTCTTCAGGACGGTCGATCTTTCGAACGCTCGTAGGGCATCAAGCAGATTGAGCGGCAGGCGCCGCGCATTTTTTGCCTTATGACCCTCCGCATACATGTCGATATCGAGACGCTTACCCGGATCCCGTTTATTCTTGATTCCGTCGAGGCCAGCGATCAGGAGAGACGCTGGGAGCAGATAAGGATTGGTTGCACCGTCCGCGAGGCGGAGTTCGAAACGACCGGCGTCGGGAATGCGGATCATGTGAGTCCGGTTGTTGCCAGCGTATGTTATTGTGTTCGGTGACCAGGTCGCGCCCGACAGTGTTGGCGGGGCGTTGAGGCGCTTGTAGGAATTCACGGTCGGATTGGTGATTGCCGTAAGGGCGTCAGCCGAGTGCAAGATGCCACCGAGGAAATTGTAGGCTATGGTCGAAAGTCCCAGCTCCCCTCGAGGATCGGTGAACATGTTCTTGCCGGTTTTGGATGACCACAGCGACAAATGTGCGTGGCAGCCATTGCCGGTCAGATGCCCAAACGGCTTGGGCATGAAGGTCGCGCGGAGCCCGTGCTTCTCCGCGATCGATTTCACCATGTATTTGAAAAAGGCGTGCCGGTCCGCCGTTTTCAGTGCTGAGTCGAATTCCCAGTTCATCTCGAACTGACCATTGGCATCCTCATGATCGTTCTGATAAGGCTGCCAGCCGAGCGCGATCATGCTGTCGCAGATTTCGACGATAACATCGTAGCGCCGCATTAGCGCTTGCTGATCGTAACAGGGCTTTGCCTGCGTATCGGCGCAGTCTGAAATCGTCTTGCCGTCCGGTTGGATTAGAAAGTATTCGCACTCGACTCCAGTCTTTAGGTCGTAGTCGGCCTGCGCCGCTTCGCTCACCAGCCGTTTCAGCAACTGCCGCGGATTTTGGAGCACGGGCTTGCCGTCCATAATCAAGTCGCCGGTAACCCAAGCGACCTCTGGCTTCCACGGCAATTGAATGGCGCTGTCGGCGTCCGCCATCACCAGGATGTCAGGATGCGCCGGGGTCATGTCGAACCACACCGCGAATCCAGCGAAGCCGGCCCCGGCTTTCGCGATCGCATCGATCGCAGTAGCCGGCACGATCTTCGCGCGCATCGTGCCGAATAAATCGACGAAAGACACGAGAAAATATTTAACACCATTCTTCTTCGCGAACGCGCTGAGAGATGCCATGAACCGCGCCCTTCCCCTGCTCAACTCAGCCCGGAACCGTGTGATCCACACTGTCTTGCGTCTTCAAATCCCGTGCTCTTTCAAACCCGGTATCCAGTCGGTGCCGGCGAGTGGAACTTTTGCCATTGCCGCGGCTTCGACGGTGAGTGCAACGAGATCTTCCGGCTCGAGATTGTGGACGTGAGATTTGCCGCAGGCGCGCGCGATTGTTTGCGTTTCGAGGGTTAGCACTGCGAGGTAGTTCGCGAGCTTGCGTCCTGCTGTTACCGCGTCGAGCCGTCGCGCCAGCGCTTCGTCTTGAGTAGTGATGCCGGCCGGGTCGCTGCCCTCATGCCAATCGTCGTAAGCGCCAGCGGTCGTGCCAAGTTTGCGATAATCATTCTCATAATGCGGATCATTATCGCCGATGGCGATCAGCGCTGCGGTGCCGATCGACACCGCGTCGGCGCCAAGCGCGAGACATTTGGCAACGTCCGCGCCACTGCGGAGGCCGCCGGATACAATAAGCTGTACCTTGCGGTGCATGCCGAGGTCTTGTAGCGCCCGTACTGCCGGCGGAATGGCCGCGAGCGTCGGGATGCCGACGTGTTCAATGAATACTTCTTGAGTCGCTGCGGTGCCACCCTGCATGCCGTCGAGGACAATGGCGTCGGCCCCGGCTTTGACCGCCAGCGGGATGTCATACTGGGGGCGCGAAGCGCCGATTTTGATGTAGATCGGCTTCTCCCAGTCGGTAATTTCGCGAAGCTCGAGTAGTTTTATTTCCAGGTCGTCGGGTCCGGTCCAGTCGGGATGACGGCTGGCGGAACGCTGGTCAATACCTTCCGGCAACGTGCGCATCTCGGCGACACGCTTGGAGATCTTCTGGCCGAGCAGCATGCCGCCGCCGCCCGGTTTTGCACCTTGGCCAATGACCACTTCTATCGCGTCGGCTTTGCGCAAGTCATCCGGATTCATGCCGTAACGCGAAGGCAACAGCTGATAGATCAGTATGTTTGAATGCTCGCGCTCCTCGGGCGTCATGCCGCCGTCGCCGGTGGTTGTGGAGGTGCCCATAGA
>JBAUGC010000230.1:0-6404 GCA_049679485.1 Xanthobacteraceae bacterium | reverse complement strand
GAATACGTACGCGCGGATGCCCCACTTGCGTACGCCCAAGGACGTCACCGGTCCGGATCTTGGCATCCCCAGCCTGACGCCGCGCGCGTGGTACGAAGCGCGCTTCGGAACCGAAGCCTGGGACAAGATCGCAACGTTTCCACGCACGGCGTGGCACGAGTATCTCGCTTGGTACCGGGAGACGCTGGATCTGAATGTTCGGAGCGACACGACGGCCGAGCACATCAGTCCGAATGGTGATTTGTTGGCAGTCTCTATTGCGGGACCTTCGGGCCATGAAACGCTTCACGCGCGGAAGATAATCTTCGCCACTGGTTTGGACGGCGGTAGTTCCTGGCGCATTCCGCAGATCGTCGCCGACCGCTTGCCCAAAGGGAAATATGCGCCCGCCGCGGATGCTATCGACTTCACGGCGTTGCGGGGCCGCAGGATCGCCATCCTTGGCGCAGGCGCTTCCGCTTTCGACAATGCTGGCACTGCACTCGATGCCGGTGCGCACACGGTCGATCTCTTCGTGCGACGGCCGAAACTGTCCAATGTTAATCCGCTCTATTGGATGACTTTCTCCGGCGTTCTGGCTTATTTCTACGAGCTGCCGGATCTGCATCGTTGGCGATTCGGCCGCCACCTCGAAACTGCCGGCACGCCGCCACCGCCGGCTTCGGTCGCACGTTGCAAGCGTTTCGCGCAATTCACCATCCGGCTGGGCGAGCCCTGGACGGCCGTGAGGGACGAGGCGGAGGGCTTCACAATTGAAACGCCGAAAGCGCGTGATCATTTCGATTTCGTGATTTGCGCGACCGGCGCCGATCAGAATCCCCGAGGGCGTCCCGAACTCGTCGACGTTGCTGACCAGATTGCGTTGTGGCGCGATCAATTCACGCCGCCTGCCGGCGAAGACAGCGAAATACTCGGCAGCTATCCCTACCTCGGACCGGCCTTTGAATACACCGAGCGCCGACCGGGTGCCGCTCCCTGGCTGCGAAATATCCATAACTTTAGCTTTGGAGCAGTCGCCAGCATGGGAAACGTCGGCGGCGCGCCATCGCTGCGATTTGCCGTGCCGCGATTGGTCGGCGGCATTGTGCGCGATCTTTTCGTCAGCGATGCCGACGCCTACCTCGAAGATTTTTGCAACTTCCAGACGCCCGAACCGGAGCAGATCCACTGGTGAAGAAGAGGGATAGTAACTTGATGATCTCGCGGCGACGCTTCCTAAAGACGACAGCCGCCGGGATGGCCATCGCCGCGCCGACGCCCCTCGCGCGGCCCGCGATCGCGCAGGCGAAGAAAGTAATTCTCGGTCTGCCCTGGCTCCCGACCGGTCAATATACATTTCCCTTCGTGGCCCGCGAAATCGGCGCCTGGTCGAAGCGCGGGCTCGATGTGGAGGTCGTTCGCGGGGCCGGTTCGCTCGCCGCGCTGCAAAGTCTAGTGGCGGGCCGGTTCGACATCGCCATCCTTGGCACACCGCCAACCCTCGTCGGTATTCAACGCGGCCAGCCGCTGCGCGTGCTCGGGACTATCGGCTACGAGCACACCTTGGCCCTGGCGCTGCCGGCCGACAGTGCGATCAAGGAACCGGCCCAATTGGTCGGCCACAAGATCGGGCAGGTTCCCGCGGCCGGGGATACCCCGCTCCTGCCGATTTTCCTCGAACGAAATCATGTCGATCCGTCGAAGGTCGAGATTGTGGCGCTCGAAGCCAAGGTTCTTGAGCAGACGCTGATCAGCCGTCAGGTCGATGCGATACCGATCTACGCCGTGAGTTCGTTGCCGAACTTCGTCACGAGGAAGTTTGCAGTCCGACAATGGCCTTACAGTTCCGTCGGACTAAAATTCTATCTGACCCAGATCGTGGCCAAGCCTGCGTTCGTCGACGCCAATCGCCAGCTCGTTGCCGATGTCATCGACGGCCTGTTCGAGGGCATCAAATATACGCTGCTCGAACCCGAACGTTCGATCGATCTTCATTTGAAGGCTAACCCTGAGATCTCCATTCTCGAAATGAGCCGGGAATTCATCACGGTTGGCCAATCGATCGTTCAGGTCTCGATCTATTCCGACCAATCGCGTCGGCACGGGCTCGGTTACTCCGTGCCGGAAGAGCTTGCCTGGCAGGCCAAAATTCTGCGCGAGACTTCGGCGAAGGATTTGCCGGGCGAGCCGCCGGGCCCGGAAAACTATCTAACTAACGAATTCGTCGGCAAAGTAACGCTGTCGCCTGCGGAATGGGACCAGGTGCATCATCGCATCGCATCCTATGCCGATCTCGTCGGTCTCAAGGATTGAGGACCGGTGCATGAGCACGGCGCCGGCGCGAACTTCAAACCCGGTCATTCCACTGCCGATCCGTAACGTTTCGGCAGAGTCCGCCCGCACGACCGAGGCAATTCATTTCTCCGCGGACGATTTGATCACCGTTAGCGGGCTCGGGAAGACCTTCAATACGCCCGCCAGCGCGGTAGAGGCGCTGAACCTAATCAATTTTTCCGTTCGCGACGGCGAATTCGTATCCCTCCTGGGCCCGAGCGGCTGTGGCAAAAGCACGTTGCTCATGCTCCTCGCCGGACTGGAGCGAGCGAGTGAAGGTTCAATCCGCATCGATGGCAAGGTTACGCGTGAGCCCTATGAGCGCGCCGGCATTGTATTCCAGGATCCGACGTTGATGCCGTGGCGCAGCGCACTGGACAATGTTCTGTTCCCGGTCGTCATGAAGGGCCTGTCGACTGTCAAATATATTGACCGCGCCAGACAACTCCTAGAGCAAGTCGGCTTGTCGGAAGCGTCGCGGCGACGGCCGCGGCAGCTCTCGGGCGGTATGCGGCAGCGTGTCGCTTTGTGTCGGGCGCTGATCAACGATCCGACGATCCTTTTTCTCGACGAGCCGTTCAGTGCGCTCGACGCGATCACGCGCGACGAAATGAACCAGGTCCTGCTCGATCTTTGGGACCGGCATCGCCGGACCGCTCTGTTCGTGACGCACAGCATCCGCGAAGCGGCGTTGCTGTCCGACCGAATTTTGGTCATGAGCGCGCAGCCGGGCACTATCATCGCCGACGTTCGCGTCGACTTTCCGCGGCCGCGCGACTTTTCGATCACCAGTTCCCCAAGCTTCAACGCGCTGTGCGATCGTTTGCGTGCGTTAGTGTTGAACGCGCATGGCGTGGCGCGACAGGATCGTGGAGGTGGCGATGGCTGACGTCGCGCTCGCTGACCGGACCAGCGGTTTTGCGATTGCAACCTTACGGCCGCTTGCGAGTCCGCAGCGAGTGCTGCGGCCAGTCGCGGCCCTTTTGCTCGCCCTCGGCGCCTGGGAATTCCTGGTGCGGTTCGAGAGTGTGCCGCACGCGCTGTTACCTCCTCCGAGCTTGATTTTCTTCAAGCTGGTGCAGCTCCACCCGCTGATGATTGCGAATGTCGGGCAGACCTCGCTCGAAACGCTTGTAGCCTTTGCGCTGTCCTGCGCGATCGGCGTTGTGCTGGGAATGGCCCTGGTTTATTCCCGCTTTCTAAGCGATTGCCTCTATCCCAATCTGATCTTCCTTCAAATTGTGCCGAAAATCGCGGTCGCGCCTTTGTTCGTCGCGTGGCTGGGCATCCAATCGGAGTCGCGCATCGGCTTCGCGATCTTCCTAAGCTTCTTCCCGGTTTTCATCGCCACCTATTCGGGCCTGCGCCAGGTGGATCAGGACGCGGTGCGTCTGTGCCGCTCCTTGCGCGCCGCGGAATGGCGCATCCTGTTGCGTCTTCGTCTTCCCTATGCGCTGCCGTACATCTTCAGCGGCATGAAGATTACCGCGACGCTCGCTGTGATCGGCATTGTGGTCGGCGAGTTCATCGCGTCGCAAGGCGGGCTCGGCTATCTCATCCTGTTCGCTTCGGCGCAGCAACAGACTGATGTCAGCATGGCGGCGATCATCTGTCTCGGCGTCGTTGGCCTCGCGCTCTACGGCACAGTCGCGATCGCGGAATACACCGTCAACCGACGCCTCGGATTCCTGGATTCCTGAAACCGCAAATCCAACGAACGCAAGCTCCTTAGACGAGGAAGACCAATGAGTGAAAGCAACGCCCGATTTGGCGTGTGGTCGCCGGTTTCCGGCGGCTTCGGCCCTCTGCAACATCCGGAGGAACGGCCGGATGCGTCATGGGAGCACAATAAGCGCATTGTTCATCTCGCCGAGGAACTCGGCTTCGACAGTACTCTGGTGGCGCAACATACGATCAGCACGCGCGGGCCCGGCCACGAGCAGCTGGAAGCCTGGACGGCTTCGGCCGCGCTCGCCGCATTGACGCAGGGTATCGAGGTCATCACCGCGATCAATCCTTACCTTTATCATCCTGTGGTTCTAGCGAAGATGGCGCTTCAGATCGAAGAGATCAGCCGCGGTCGTTTCGGGATCAATCTTGTCAACGCTTGGTACAAGCCTGAACTCGAGCGGGCAGGCATCGGTTTCAAAGATCATGACGAGCGTTACGCCTATGGCACGGAGTGGCTGACGATCTTCCGCGAACTGGTCGCCGGACGCTCAGTGTCGTTCCGTGGCCGGTATTTCAATGTCGATCAGTACGAACTCTGGCCCAAGGACAAATTCCGGCCGCGCCCGGTCATCTACGCCGGCGGCGAATCCGAACCTGCAAAGGCGATGGTGGCCGAATTGGCCGATGTGTGGTTCATCAACGGCCAGCCCATCGCCAATGTCCGCAAGCTGATCGATGAAGTTCCAGCATCGCGACCGCGCCATCAGCCGCTGCGCTTTGGACTTGCAGCCTTTGTGATCGCACGCGAGAGCGACGCTCAGGCTGAACAAGCGTTGGCCTATTCGTTCAGCTTAACGGCGCAGGATTCGGCGCTGCACGCGCAGCGCGCCGCCAATACCGATCCAAAGGCCGTCATGTTCCAGACCTTCGCGAAGCTCCCGCATATCGGCACCAATGGCGGCACGGCCGCCGGTCTCGTGGGAAGCTACGACAGGGTCGCGTCCCGCATTCTCGAATTTAACGCTGCCGGCATCGAATTGTTTATGCTTCAGTTCCAGCCGATGGAGGCGGAAATGAAACGCTTCGCCGCTGAGATCATTCCTCGCGTCCGCAAGCTCAAGGCCGTCGCCTGACCGATCAGTCCATCGATGCCCAGCCGTGAGGTGCCGGTCGGTTATCGAGCCGTGGTAACCGAAGAGCCTCTCCCTTGATGTTCCAAGCGCATGCAGGCACAACCAAGTCGATCAACGTCGACGAAGGCTTCGCGGCGTACCGCTAAGGCCAGATTGAAGCCATCGACATCCGTCTCCTGGATTCAGGCTTCAAGCTGATCAGCAACCGCAGCGGGCGATCCTACGCACCCGATGCCCGATCGACACATGTTCGGCGACTTCGCGGACGGCTCTTTTTTCTGAAGCCGGGCGCTCGCGGCAAAAAAGCACCGGCTTATGTTTTGGTCTCGCTAAGCCGCACTCACTCGTGGATTTTCTCGAGCGCCATCATAGGTCGCCCCTAAAGCCGTCCTAGGGCGCGATCGAGGTCATTCAAGATATCTTCGGTATTTTCGAGACCGACCGACATACGAATCAATCCGTCGGAGATGCCGTGCTGCGCCCGCTCCGCTATGGAATAGGCAGCGTGCGTCATGCTGGCGGGGTGCTCGACGAGTGTTTCAGCATCGCCAAGGCTGACGGCGCATTGGGCGATTTCAAGTGCGTTGATGAGGTTGCGACCGTCGGCGATGCCACCTTTGAGTTCGAAAGCGACGAGGCCGCTACCGGCAGACATTTGCCGCTTGACGATTGCAGCCTGCGGGAAAGTCGGAAGGCCGGGATAGTGGACGGTGGCGACGGTCGGGTGCGCCAAAAGCATTTCGGCCACCGCTAGCGCGGAGCGCGAATGCTGTGCCATGCGTAGTTCCAGAGTTTTCAGCCCGCGCAGTATGAGAAAGGCGGAGAACGGGGCGAGCGTTGCCCCAGTGAGGTAGCGTAATCCCTGGAGTCGGACTTGCTTTAAGATCTCTGCCGGCCCGGCAATCACGCCGGCAATGAGATCGCCATGGCCGCCAAGATATTTTGTGGCGGAGTGGACTACGATATCGGCGCCATGCGCCAGCGGCCGCTGCAAGGCAGGGGTCGCAAAGGTGCTGTCAACAATGGTCAGAACATCGACAGTCCGCCCGAGCGCGGCGACGGCGGCGATATCAATGACGCGCAGATTGGGATTCGCCGGAGTTTCGAAAAAGAACAGCCGCGTGTCCTTGCAAATAGCGTCGGAGACCGTCTCCGGCCGTGTGAAGTCGGCAACCGTCACGTTGACGCCGAAGCGCGTCAGCCCTTTTGTGAATAGAGCAAAGGTATTGCCATAGAGAACCTTATCGATCACCACGTGCCCGCCCGCGGCGAGCAGCGTCCACAGCA
>JBAUGC010000229.1:0-2786 GCA_049679485.1 Xanthobacteraceae bacterium | reverse complement strand
CCGCCGACTTCTCGGCGCAAGCGCGGCGGGAGGTGCCGTACTCGTGCCAACCTGGAAAGCCACAGCGCAAGGCGTTGCGCGCAAACCGATCGCCGCCCAGGTCGATCCGGACGGACCCCGATCCGTTCCCGATTCCCTGGCTGGACAAGAACGGTAGCCACAACCAGCCGGCAGGACCTGACTTAGAACCGTCGCACATCTACCATTTCAAAGGCAGAGTAGCCCGGTGCTCCGGGTTTGATGGCGCGGGCACCGATGGTAAGCGCGAGCGTATCCTGTTCGGCACCAAGACGACCGACTTCGGCATCATGGATGGTGAATACTGGGCAGCGCGAGCACAACAATCCGGAACGTTTACCCACATTTGACTGACGCTTTTCCGTGGCCAGTTTGGTCCTGAAAATCAAGTGCATGACTTCCATCCGCCGATCACGGGCGCGGGGCTTTACTGGGTTGTTCCAGTGCCGACCGGGGCATTGAGGTGGGGCGATGGAGGCAGGTTCGCGACGATCGAGATGCGAGACGTGCCAGTGATCGACCAGCCGAAATGGCCGGCCCATGGTGCACGGACCTCGCCAGCACGCATGAGCTTCAAGATGATCTTCGAGGCCACGGACAAGGCGATCAACTACGATGACAAGGCCAAACGCTTTTGGGTGACTGGATTCCTGGCGACCTGCCGGATGGAGGCACGGGTGGCGGTGCCGTCAATCGGATTCACTTGGAAAAGCGACCCGATCGACAAATGTCCACCAGCCGCTTTTGCGGTGATGGGCGATGAGGTGAACGGAAAATACTATGAGGAGGCGGGCGCGAAGTAGGTGCGCTGCGAAACAACGGACAAGCTCCAGGTCAACTGATGAGCTTATGAGAACGAGTGTGGACGGGGTCGTGAGGGGACAACGGCATGTAGGTTGGTTCGCGCTTTTGTCACGTTCGGAAATAGTAAACGCCTAGCTAAAGCGTCTCCGGCATCGGCGTCGCTCTGCCGCCGGAGAGCGCGAATTGCGGGATGTGCCCAAGTCCCTGAACCAGCCGCGCATCGGCGCCGAGCGCCTTCTCCCAGTCGTGGCCTTCGGTCAGGATCACACCGGCCCCGACGATGTTGGCGCCAGCGGAGCGCGTAAGCGCCAGCGTCGCGGCGAGACTGGAGCCGGTCGCCACCACGTCGTCGACCACGACCACCCGCCGCCCGGCGAGCAGCGGTACCGAACGGCGGTCGAGCATCAGACGCTGTTTGCTCGCTGTCGTCACCGACTGCACTTCCTGAACCAGCGCGTCGGCCAGGTGGATCTTCGGCGACTTTTGCGCAATCACGTACTGGTCGAGACCGAGCGCGCGCGAGACTTCGATGACCACGGGGATGCCGAGCGTCGCTGCGCCGACGACGATGTCCGGCTTGAGCGGGCCAAGTTTTGCGGCGAGCGCCTTGCCGATGCGCTCGCCGAACCGCACACCCATGTCGATCACCATCAAGAGCGAAATCGCGAGTTTTTGGTTGATCGCCACGATCGGCAGCGTCACCGGCTCGCCGGCGATATCAACGGTGTAGGTTTGCATCCTTGATCGCCCTTTCGGCAACGGCCTTGGCTACCGGTACCGCGATCAAAGAGCAAATGTCACGCCAACTCGCGTTCCGCGCCTATTGGCGGCGCTGCAATTCGGCATTGCCGGCGGCGGGAGAAAATCACTCGTGCCAGGGATTGACAAACAAACCCACCATTCCGGTCGAGCCCTTGAAGTGTGCGGGGGCAGGGCCGAACTTCGCGATCAGCTCGTCGCGCGTCAGGCCGGGCGGCAACTCTTTCGGATCGAAGTCGGTTGCGACCAGAATGAAAGTGTAGTGATGCGGCGTCGTATTCGGCGGCGTACAGGGCCCGGAGTAATGGCCGACACCCATCGTGCTTTTGCCACCAACATAATTGCTGGAGGCTTTGCTGACTTCGCCTTCGGCGAAGCCGTGCACGGACGCCGGGATGCCGTAGGCGACCCAGTGGCTGACGCCGGACGGTGCCCGGCCTTCGGGATCGAACATCGTTAGAACAAAGCTCTTGGTACCCGCGGGTACGTTCGTCCAGGAAAACTGCGGCGACACGTTATCGCCAACGCAGTTCGGACTGTCGGGGCGGTTGGCTTTGCTGTTCGCTACTCTCAGCGGCATTATCTTGCCGTCTTGAAACGTCGTCGATTTCAGGGTGAAGATGTCCGTCGCATTTGCCGCCGTTCCGGCAAAAGCGAATCCAAGTGTCGCGGTCGCAATCGCGACCAGATTTCGGGTCGTGCCCATGAATTCTCCTTCTGCAATCCGAGCCAGATGCTGGCAAACTTTTTACTTGTTAGGATGCTGTTGGGCTGATCCGGCGTCGGCGTGGTCGCCCTTGCCGGTATAGCTGATGCGCCAGATCGTGCCGCCGGTATCGTCGGCGACCAACAACGAGCCGTCCTTGGTCACCGCAAGCGCGGCCGGGCGCCCCCAGACTTCGGCACGCTGCTCGCCCGATATCCAGAATCCGGTGGCAAAGTTCTCATAATAGCCTTCAGGCTTTCCATCCTTGAACGGCACGCGCACGACTTTGTAACCTGTGGGTTCGGAGCGGTTCCACGAACCCTTCAGCGCTACGAAAGCGTGGCCTTTGTATTCCGACGGAAATTGCTCGCCTTCGTAGAACACGAGGTCCAGGGCCGACGAGTGCGCTTCGAACAACAGGTCGGGAACGATGGTCGCGTCCACCTTATCGGGGGCGAGGTTGGCGAAGCCAGCCTGCGGGTGCTTGCCAAGATAGGCG
>JBAUGC010000228.1:0-15878 GCA_049679485.1 Xanthobacteraceae bacterium | reverse complement strand
ACCCACAACATCGAAGAAGCGGTGCTGATGTGCGACCGCATTCTGTTGTTCTCCTCGAATCCGGGGCGGATCATTCGCGAAATCGCCGTCGACCTCAAGCAACCGCGCAATCGCCTCGATCCCAGCTTCCGCGATCTGGTCGAGAAAATTTATGTCGCGATGACCGCGCGCACGCCGACGCCGCCGCGGATCGAAACAACGCCGGGGACAGTAGCTGCAAGCATCGACACGATTCTTCCGCGGGTTTCCGCCAATCTCCTGTCCGGTCTGTTGGAAGCGCTGGCCGCCGCACCTTTCAACGGCAAAGCCGACTTGCCGGTTCTCGCCGACGAATTGCACATGGAAGGCGACGATCTTTTTCCCGTCTCGGATGCGCTGCAGATGATGCATCTCGTGGAGGTCGAGGGCGGCGACATCAAGCTCACCGACGTCGGCAAGCAATTCGTGGACGCGGACACCGACGAGCGCAAGAAAATCTTCCAGCGCCAGCTGCTGACCTATGTGCCGCTTGCCGCCCACATCCGGCGCATACTGCAGGAGCGTGCCCATCACGGAGCACCCAAAAGCCGTTTCTTCGACGAGCTGGAAGACCACATGAGCACCGAGGACGCGGAAGAGACTTTGCGCTCGGTCACCGCCTGGGCCCGCTACGCCGAAGCGTTCGCCTATGACGACGATACCCAGACCTTCAGCCTGGAAAACCCGACATAACCGACGTCGGCCGCTACGCTGCACTGCGCCGCGCCTTCACCGCGATTGATAGCAAGGCGCGCTCGCCAATAGTGTCGGCGAGCGCCGCCGTTTTTCGCGAGGCCAGCACGGCGGCGGCGAGTTCCGCCATGGCATTGGCAAGCCGCGCCGCCGTCCACTGCTTGAGTGCCGCTTCGACCAGGTTTTTGCGGGTAAAATGCAGCGGCGGCTGCAAGCGATCGAGTGAGAACGGCGCGCCCTCTTCGATCATGGTGCGCCATCGGTGCAGTTGAGCAAGTTGGCGCTGGGCGGCGAAAAAGATTGACCCGACCGGAGTACCAGCGGTGCGGACCTTCGAAAGCTGCGCCTCCAGATCGGCCGGCCGGCCGGCAAACGCCGCATCGATGAGCTCGTCGAGCGCCAATTCCGAAGCGTCGGAGACCACCGCAATCACATCGTTGACGCCGACTTCGGTCCGGCCGCGGGCATAGAGCGCAAGCTTGCGGATCTCGTTACGCGAGGCCACCCGGTCGCCGCCAAGGAGCGGAATAAGCATGGCGCGGGCGTCGGGCTTAAGCACGAGATCGGCGGCGCGCATTTCCGCATCGATCAGCCGTTCCAGCTCCTTCTCGCCGTCGGTGTAGCAGGGCAACGCCGCGGCATTCTTGGCGCGTTCGATCAGGGCTCGCACTGGCGCGGTGCGGCGCAGGTCGCCCGCCTCGATCACCACGCGGCATTCGCTCGCCCGCAGGGCGAGCAGCGCCTCGACGGCCGGCGCAATGTTGCGGCTCCCGGCCTTCACCCAGACCGCCCGCCGTCCGCCGAACAGCGGAATCGTCTGCGCCTCTTCCACCAACCGGCTCGGATTGGCGGTGAGTTCTTCGCCGTCAAGACGGACCAGCGAGAACGGATCGTTCGGATCGTCGACCGAAGCTTTGACGATGGCATTGACCCGCTCGCTGACCAGGCCGGCGTCCGGGCCGAAGACGAGTATCGCCGGCCGCGCCGGATCGAGGCGGGCGATGAAGCCATCGACTTCGGAATTTTTGACGGCGACCATGCTCGCGGCAGCCCTTCAGCTCAGGCTCGACCAGGTCAAATGGCTATCCGCTTTTCGCGGCGAAAGCGCGACGCAAGCACAAAACTGCGACAACGAGCGATCTGGATTCCCGCTTTCGCGGAAGCAGCGGAGCAAGTTTACGTTCCGGCGACGAAATACGAAGCCAGCCGGTTGCGGATAGCCCCGGCAGCTACCGTGACCGCGCGGTCCTCGGCATCGCGGCGTGCGCGCTGCGAGGCGAACCGTTGTTGCGAGCCGGGAATGTCGTAGTCGACGTGCATGGTGGTCGTGTCGGTTACCACGGTCTTGCCGGTCGCGATCTCAATCAGCTGGAAGGTCGCGGTGACGACTTCGATCGCCGCATCCGGTCGGCCGCTGGTGGGATTGATCACGGCGACGAATTGCGAACTCGAGACGTCCACATTGAGCCGATAGATCGGCGGGGCGCCGTTGCCGCCGTTATGCAGGTCGTACGACAGGGCATTGTACATCGCGACTGCGATGCGTTCGGTGGGTGTGCCTTTCGGGGCTTTGATCGGCGGAATTTCGACCGCGGCGAATTTGTCCTGCACCCCTTCGCCGCCGACCGACGGGTGGCTCTTGTAAAGCGGCTCGAAGCAGCCCGCGGTAAGGCCGGCGGCGGCAAGCACCACAACGAGCCGGACCGACCGGCGCCAGTTCAACAAATGCTCACGCCACCACATTGACGATCCGTTGCGGCACCACGATCACCTTCTTAGGCGCCTTGCCGTCGAGCGCCTTTTGTACCGCCTCGAGCGCGAGAACCGCAGCCTCGATGTCGGCGTTCGCGGCATCGCGAGCCACGGTCACGTCGGCGCGCTTTTTGCCGTTGATCTGCACCGGCAGCGTCAGCGTGTGCTCGATCAAGAGGTCACGCTCGACCTGCGGCCACGCCGCCTCCGCGACCAGCGTGTCATGGCCAAGCATGGCCCAGCATTCCTCGGCGAGGTGCGGCATCATCGGGTGAAACAGTTGCACAAGTACGTTAACCGCTTCGCGCATCGTCCAGCGAAAGTCGTCCCCGAGGGCGGACCCCGCCCCCTCCGGTTCCTCGATCTCGCCAATTATCGTACTCATTTTATTGGCGAATTCGTAGATGTGCGCTACGCAAACATTGAAGTGCAGCTTTTCAATGTCATCGGTGACCCGGGCCAGCGCCCGGTGGGTCGCCTTGCGCAGCGCCACCGCTATGGGCGCCAATTGACTTGGCCGCTCGGGGGGAGCTATCGCGGCGATCTCTGCCGCCTCTCCGACCAGCCGCCAGAGCCTCTGCATGAAGCGCCAGGCGCCCTGCACACCGCGTTCCGTCCATTCCACATCGCGTTCGGGCGGTGAATCCGAGAGCATGAACCAGCGTGCAACGTCGGCGCCGTATTCTTTGATGATGTCGTCGGGGTCGACGGTGTTCCTTTTCGACTTCGACATTTTCTCGATCGGGCCTATCTCAATCGGCTCGCCGGTTCCCTTCCGGGTCGCTTTCCTTAGTAATAGGTTGCTGGTTCTAACGCCCGACCCAACGTCTTCAGTCGTCGACTCGTACAGTGATTGGATATCGACCTCAGCGGGAGACGCCCACTCTCCATCAGCCGTCTTATAAGTCTCGTGAACGACCATGCCCTGTGTGAACAGGCCGGCGAAAGGCTCATCGAGCCCGACGTGCCCGGTCTTCCTCATCGCTCGTGTGAAGAAGCGGCTGTAGAGCAGATGCAGGATCGCGTGCTCGATGCCGCCGATGTATTGGTCAACCGGCATCCAGGCGTCGGCCACCTTGCGGTCGGTTGGCGCGGTCGTGATCCACGGATCGGTGAAGCGGATGAAATACCACGACGAGTCGACGAACGTGTCCATGGTGTCAGTTTCGCGCGTCGCCGGCCCGCCGCATTGCGGACAATTCACGTGCTTCCAGGTCGGATGCCGGTCGAGCGGATTACCCGGCCGGTCGAACGTCACGTCCTCCGGCAACGTGATCGGCAAGCTCGCTTCGGGCGCCGGCAGTACACCGCAAGATTCACAATGGATCACCGGGATTGGGCAGCCCCAGTAGCGCTGCCGTGAAATGCCCCAGTCGCGGAGGCGGAAATTCACCTGGCGCTTTCCTAGTCCCATAGCTTCGAGCGTTTCCATCGCGACCGCGATAGCCCTAGCAATGGAAAGAATTCGCGGGCCGTCGAGGAAGCGCTTATATTCATATTCGTCGGTGAATTGCTGACGTATCATCTCGCCCTGCAGGTTCTTCACCTTCAAATATATTTCCGCGTGTTTCTCCGTCATCCGATACCGATGGCGATCTTCGCTACCTAAATCGAACGCCCGCTTAGTAATTCTGAAGCGTTGAAACTCATCGTGCTCGCCCAGAACGAGATAAGGATCCCTGTCAAAGTTGGCCGCAAACTGGATTGCCTCTTCGGGCGAAGGGTCATCTACAAACGCAGGGCGATAGACCTCGATGACCGGCAAGTTGTATTTCAAAGCAAAGTCGAGGTCGCGCTGGTCGTGCGCCGGGCAACCGAAGATGGCGCCGGTGCCGTATTCCATCAAAATGAAATTGGCGACATAGACCGGCAGCTTCCACGCCGGATCGAACGGGTGCACCGCCTTAATGCCGGTGTCGAAGCCCATCTTCTCGGCGGTGTCGATGTCGGCCTGTGCGGTGCCGCGGTGTCGGCATTCCTCGATGAATTCCGCGAGCGCCGGATTCTTCGCCGCCGCTGCTGCCGCGAGCGGATGGTCGGGCGCAATCGCCACAAAACTTGCGCCCATTAACGTGTCCGGCCGCGTCGTGAAGATTTCGATCTCGCTCTCGCTGGCGGGAGTCGTGTCCTGATCGAGCGCGAAGCGGACCAACAACCCTTCGGAGCGGCCGATCCAGTTCTTCTGCATCAGCCGGACTTTTTCCGGCCAGCGGTCGAGCGTATCGAGTGCGTCGAGCAGGTCTTGCGAATAATCCGTGATCTTGAAGAACCACTGCGTCAGCTCGCGCTGCTCGACGATGGCGCCGGAGCGCCAGCCGCGGCCGTCGATCACCTGCTCGTTGGCGAGCACGGTCTGGTCGACGGGATCCCAGTTCACCTTCGACTTCCGGCGCTCGACCAGCCCGGCGCGCAGGAAATCGAGGAACATTTTCTGCTGGTGCTTGTAGTAGGCCGGATCGCAGGTTGCGATCTCGCGGCTCCAGTCGAGCGACAGCCCCATCGATTTGAGCTGCGCCTTCATGGTGGCAATATTGTCGTAGGTCCACGCCTTGGGATGGATCTTACGCTCGGCGGCGGCATTCTCGGCCGGCAGCCCGAACGCGTCCCAGCCCATCGGATGCAGCACGGCAAAGCCCATCGCCCGCTTCACCCGCGCCACCACGTCGCCCATGGTGTAGTTGCGGACGTGGCCCATGTGGATGCGGCCCGACGGATAAGGGAACATCTCCAGCACGTAGTATTTGGGCTTGGCGTGCTCGTTCGGCGTGGCGAAGATGCCGCGTTCGTCCCAAACCCTCTGCCAGCGGGCCTCCGCTTCGGCGGCGTTGTAACGTTCGATGGCCATTGGAATCGCAGTCGTTTCCGGCGTTATTGAAGCCGCGCGACGTGACACGAAAGCGCGCGGCCGGTCAACGCCGGATTAATTTCGCTTCGCCAGTATATGGGCTTGAAGTCATTCCCGGTCTTGAGGCCGCGCGCGCCGTCCTTGCGCCTTTGCGCCGCACTGATCATATCAAGCCCGCCAATATTTCCCTCCCGATCAATTAACGACGCTTCGAGGCGAGCTCACGGTATGGCCAGCGAACACGCGTGCACGACGACTACTCTTCTCGACGACGCGACGCGTCCGGAGGCCCCCAAAATCGAGGGCGTCACGCCGGCGCAACGGCTGCTCGGCAAACGCCTGGCTTTGATCCACGCTCATCACCTCGAGCAGATCAACCAGGTGCGCTGGGTGATGGAGCAGGTCGAAGCCGGCGAGCAAAGTGTGGACACGCTTGTGG
Organism: Xanthobacteraceae bacterium; assembly: GCA_049679485.1. GTDB lineage: Bacteria > Pseudomonadota > Alphaproteobacteria > Rhizobiales > Xanthobacteraceae > BOG-931. The sequence continues at coordinate 10,131 of JBAUGC010000228.1, read as the reverse complement.
ACGCGATTTCCTCCATGCAGATGACCAATAATTACCGGCTGTTCGGCAACCTTTGCGGCCGCGAGTGTCAGATGCTGACGCTGCATCACACCATCGAAGACCACCACATGTTTCCCGCGCTTCGTCAGGGCAGCGATGGGCTCAAGAAGGTTGTCGACCGGCTCAGCGAGGAGCATTTGATTATCCATCAGCTTCTCGAAGCGCTGGAAGATAACGCCAGGAAAACCGTAACCACGCCCGGCCGTGAAACGTTTGCGGAGCTGAAGGCGGCGTTTCTCGCTCTCGAACGCTTCGTGCGCTCCCACTTCGGCTACGAACAGGAAGAACTCGAGGAAGCGCTCGGCTACTACGACATTCCGCTGTAGCTATTTATCCTGCCCCGCGAAGCGGGGAAGGGGGACCGCCCGAAGGGCGGTGGAAGGGGCGTCGGCCACGTCGCTAGCTCAAGCGCTGCACGCCCCCTCCACCGCGCAAACGCGCGGTCCCCCTCCCCCGCTTCGTTCCACTACGCGGGGGCGGATAAGCGAACGCGTTCCCGCGGCGCGCTTAGCGCCCGGGGTGCGCGAAATGTAGGGTGGGTTAGCTGCGAAGCACCGTAACCCACCATGCTGAGCGGCGGGTTTCGCTTCGCTCTACCCACCCTACAAAGCGCAATGACGAAAAAGAAAAAGGAAGCGGAACGCCGACAGACGTGTGTAGCCAACCTCCGCGCCTTACGGGCGCGGCGCGCACCAGCGGGTGCGCTCGCCTATCGGCGTTCCACCACGGCTCTTACCGTCAGGGCCTTCGGCCCTTGGGCGCAGCTCCAGGCCAGGCTTCCTGGGACGCGGCAGGACGTTCGATCCGGTACGGTCGCTCCAACCGGGGAGCAAAGATCTTGCGCTCTTACACGGGCGTTACCCGCGCCCGCCTGTCCCAGTCCAGGGAACGCACCTCCCGGACCGGTCGTAGTGCCGGTCAGCATGATGCCCAAAGCTGCCCGGGTGCGGAGTGTATCGTTCCGCGCGCGGGCACCGCACTCGCCCCACCTTCAGGAGTACCCTCGGCCGAAGGCGTCCTCGATGAGCGAGATTCGTTGCGTGTAACATAAAGGGTGACGCCTTGTCAAGCGCGCCGTCTCTCGACTGAGGACTGTGCCGGGGTGAGGATCAAGCGAAAGAATGCCATCCGATATAGAGCATGATGGCGAGCGCGATCGCACCGCCGACGAAGATTTTGACCAGATCGGTCCCGCTCGATGGAGCGATGCCAGCCGTGACCAGGTACACGCGTCCGAGTATTTCAGCGCCAATAAAAGCGATGCTCAATGCTGCGCCCCACTTTTTTCTGGTTATCAGCAGCGATAAGCCGCCCAGACAATAGAACGCACCGATGACGGCAGTTGAGAACGCCGGCTCCATGCTTCGAGACAGGATGCCCAGAAAATTTCCAGTCACACCAACTATTATCTCGCCGGCTCCGGCGATGATCGCGAAGATCGCAACGATGATAATTCCCAAGGGACGTTTGTTCACAACGGTGATCCAGGTGCGCACTTGAAAAGGAAGCCTGTCACAAGTCGGTCATGGATGTAGTCGATGCCACAAGATATTTCTTGCGAGGTCCTCCGGTTGGTGGTGATTGCTGGCGTAAGCGTGATGATGGGTGGCGCATGTTTCCAGTTCCGAAGCAGGTATTTCTGACCCGCGGCATCGGGGTTCACCGGCACCTGCTCAACGCATTCGAATATGCGCTGCGCGATGCGGATATCGAGCAGCAGAACCTCGTGACTGTTTCCTCGATTCTGCCGCCGGGTTGTGAACTCATCACGCCCGCGGTCGGGATTGCCACTTTGAGCCCCGGCGAGATTACGTTCTGCGTCATGGCGCGGGCGGAAACGAACGAGCCGGGCCGCCGGATCGCCGCCGGAATCGGTCTGGCTCGGCCGAAGGATCCGGCTCATTACGGCTACATCTCGGAGCATCATTGCTTCGGCATGACCGAGGCGGAGATCAGGGACTATGTCGAGGATCTTGCGGCGACCATGTTGGCCTCGACCCTCGGCGTCGAGTTCGATCCGAGCGCGGCCTGGGATGAGCGTAAGCGCGTCTATGAAATGAGCAATCTCATTGTCGACAGTCTTTCGGTGACGGCGGCGGCCGAAGGCGCTCCCAACGGCGACTGGACCTGCGCCGTTGCCGCCGCCGTGTTCCGTTTCGCGATTACGGCGCGGCCATGACCGGGGTGGCGACATACTCGGTTGCGCCGACATTTCTCGGCACCAGTCGCCGCGATCGCGCGTCCCCGATCTGCATTGCCGGAATTCCTCTCGACCTCGGGACGACCAACCGGAGCGGCGCGCGTTTTGGACCGGGCGCCATGCGGCAAGCGAGCCGGATGCTGGTGGACGGCGAGCATCCGCAGCACCGGGTCGATGCAACCAAGCTGCCAGTGTCCGACATCGGCGATTTCGCAATCGCGCTCGGAGATCTTGTGGCCAGCATCGCGCTGATCGAGGAGCAGGCGCGCGAGATCGAACACCTCGTTGCCTTGGGCGGGGATCACAGCATCACCCTTCCGCTGCTGCGGGCGTCGGCAAAAAGGCGGGGCCCGTCCGCGCTGGTTCACTTCGACGCGCACGTCGATACCTGGCCCGACAGTTTCGGGCAGACTTACGGACACGGCTCGGTGTTCTACCATGCGATCGAGGAGGGCCTGATCGATCCGCGCCGAATGGTTCAGGTCGGCATCCGGTCTCCGGTGTCACGCGAGGTTCGTGATTGGACGGCGGCGCGCGGCGTGGTGACGATCAGCGCGCAGGATGTTCACGAGTCGGATCCCGCCGCCATTGCCGCACGCATTGGCGAGATCGTCGGCGATGCGCCGGTGTATCTGAGCGTGGATATCGACGTGCTCGACCCTGCCTTCGCGCCCGGTACCGGAACGCCGGAGATCGGCGGACTCGCCAGCTGGCAAGTACAGGCGATGGTGCGGCGGCTGACGCAGCTTCGATTTGTTGGTATGGACGTGGTCGAAGTTGCGCCCGCTTACGATGTCGCGGAGATCACGGCTCTGGCCGGCGCCACGTTTGCCTGGGAATATCTCTGCCTGCTGGGCCTGCGCGGCTGAGGCTGTCGTGGCGAACGTCGCGCCTCACGCCACCTTCCCCGCCGGCGTCGCGTCATGGCCGAGCAAGCCGACCAGCCGCACGCGGATCAGCTGCTCCGCTTCGGCCATGATGCGGTCGATCAGCTCGGCAACGGTCGGGATGTCGTCGATCAGGCCGGCGACCATGCCGCAGCTCCAGGCGCCTGCGTCCATGTCGCCCTCCATCAAAATCCGCGGATAGACGCCCGCGACCTGCTCCTGAATATCGGCGAAGGTCAGCGCCGGACCCTTCTCGCGTTCGAGCTCGACGATGCGGTCGACGGCGGCGTTTTTCAGAACGCGTTCGGTGTTGCGCAGCGCGCGCATGATCAGCCGGGTGTCGAGCTCGGAGGCGGCGACGATCGCCTGCTTGACGTGGTCGTGCACCGGCGCCTCTTTGGTAGCAATAAAACGCGTACCCATGTTCATGCCGGCCGCGCCCATCGCCAGCGCCGCGACCAGGCTGCGGGCATCCGCCATGCCGCCCGAGGCCACGAATGGAATTTTCAGTTCGTCGGCGGCGCGCGGCAGCAGAATCATATTGGGCACGTCGTCTTCGCCTGGGTGGGCCGCCGCATTCGAAGCCGTCGACGCTGACCGCATCGCAGCCGATCCGCTCGGCCTTGAGCGAATGGCGCACCGAGGTGCATTTGTGAATGATCTTGATGCCGGCCGCCTTCAACGGCGGCAGATATTGCTCGGGGCTTCGTCCCGCAGTTTCGACGATCTTGACGCCGCCTTCGACGATGGCGGCGATGTATTCCGGATAAGGCGGCGACTTGAGCGCCGGGAGGAAGGTGAGGTTCACGCCGAACGGCTTGTCGCTCATGTCGCGGCAGCGCGCGATTTCACGCGCCAGCAGTTCCGGCGTCTTCTGCGTCAGGCCGGTGATGATACCGAGGCCGCCGGCATTCGATACGGCCGAAGCGAGTTCGGCAAAGCCGACATAATGCATCCCGCCCTGGATGATGGGATGGCGGATGCCGAACATCTCGGTAATGGCCGTTTTCAACTGAACCTCCAGTTCCCCGTCACCCTGAGGCGCGAGCGAAGCGAGCCTCGAAGGGCGACGGCCGAGGCGCCGGCGCCGTATCCTTCGAGGCTCGCTCTGCTCGCTCCTCAGGATGACGGAAAGACACGCCGCGCCGAGTTTGTAGCCGCTATTTCCGCACGGCGAAATCAGGACTACGCTTGTTCCTCCACCGGAAACAAACAAAAATGCCGGAAGCGTCCGATCCAAGGCTCTACCAAGGCCACGTCGCCCGCAATCGCGAGCCGATCCTCGACGTGCTCAAACGTGTGCTGCCATCCGCGGGACTCGTGGTCGAAATCGCGAGCGGCAGCGGCGAGCACGCGGTCTCCTTCGCCAAGGCTCTGCCCGGCATATCCTGGCAACCGACCGACATTGACGCAGCCGCCCTTGCAAGCATCGCCGCGCACCGCGCCGCCGCCGGTGCGGCTAATCTGCTCGCGCCTTTGCATCTCGATACGACCGTGCAGCCATGGCCGGTTGCGCATGCCGATGTGGTCGTGTGCAACAATATGATTCATATTTCGCCGTGGGCGGTGACTGAAGCTTTGATACGCGGCGCGGCGCGCATCTTGCCGGCCGGGGGCGTTTTGTTTCTCTATGGCCCTTACAAGATCGACGGCCGCCACACCGCGCCGAGCAACGAAGATTTTGACGTTTCACTGCGCGCCCGGAATCCCGAATGGGGCATTCGCGATCTTGGCGATGTGACCGATCTCGCCGCGCGTCACGGCTTTGTGCTGGCAGAAACCATGCCGATGCCGGCCAATAATCTCAGCGTGATCTTTCGGCGGGACGCGTAGCGACTTGCAGACTTACGCTGCGATCAGGCCGCCAGCGGCACCTAATAGGCCGAGGTGGTAGTCGGCGTCGCCGAACGTGGTGTCGATCGTGGTGACGCGCTTGAAGTAGTGGCCGACCTTGGCTTCCATGGTCATGCCGATGCCGCCGTGGAGCTGGATCGCCGCCTGGCCGACCGCGCGTCCGGAGCGGCCGATCTGCACCTTCGCTGCCGAAATCGACGCCCGTCGCTCGCGCGCGTCATCCTCCGCCGCCATCATGGTCGCGAGCATCGCCATGCTGCGCGCCTGTTCGACATCGACCACCATTTCCGCAGCGCGGTGCTGCAGCGCCTGGAAGCTGCCGATGGTGACGCCGAACTGCTTGCGCGTTTTCAGGTATTCGACTGTGGTCTCCTGCATCGCGGACATGGCGCCGACCGCTTCGGCACAAAGCGCCGCCATCGAGATGTCGGCGATCCGCTCGATCAGCGAGAACGCAGCGCCCGGCTCGCCGATCGCCGCGCCGGCATCGACGCGCGCACCGCTCAACGTCACCTCGGCCGCGCGCAGCCCATCGACCGTGCCATAGCCGCGAATGGCGACGCCGTTCGCTGTTGCATCGACCAGAAAGAGCCCGATGCCATCGCGGTCGCGCTGGCCGCCTGAGAGCCGCGCCGACACGACGAATTTCTCCGCGCTATCGCCGTGCAGCACCAGGCTTTTGGCGCCATCGAGCACATAGCCTGAGCCGTCGCGGCGGGCGGTCGCGACAATGTCGGCAAGATCGTAGCGCGCCTGCCGCTCGGTGTGAGCGAAGGCAAGTCCAAGTTCTCCGCCGGAAATCTTCGGCAATAGGTCGGTGCGCATCGCGTCCGTGCCGCCGAGCCGGATCAAGCCGCCGGCAAGAACGACAGTTGCGAGATAAGGCTCGAGCGCCAGCGCCCGGCCGATCTGCTCCATCACGATCATGGTCTCGACCGGCCCGCCGCCGGAGCCGCCGTGTTCTTCCTCGAACGGCAGTCCGAGCAGGCCAAGCTCGGCATAGCGCTTCCACATGCCAAGGCTCCAGGCGCGCGGCTCCTGCATGTAGCGCCTGCGCGCTTCGAACGCGTAATGATCGGCAAACAGCCGCTCGACGCTGTGGCGTAAAATCTGCTGCTCTTCGGTCAGCGCAAAATCCATTTCAGAAACCTCAATACTTCTCGTCATTGCGAGCGGAGCGAAGCAATCCAGTACGGCGGCAAAGACTGGATTGCTTCGTCGCTGCGCTCCTCGCAATGACGAAGGTCATAGTCCCAAAATCGCCTTGGCGATGATGTTCTTCTGAATCTCGTTCGAGCCGCCGTAGATCGTGGTCTTGCGGTAGTTGAAATATTGCGGCGCCAGCGGACCGGCCCAGTCGGGACCGATTGGCGGCTCGTTCCAGCGCTCGCTCTCGTCGTGCGGGGTCTGATCAGGCAGCGCGTAGGGGCCGACCACTTCGAGCAGGAGTTCGGTGATGCTCTGCTGAATTTCCGAGCCCTTGATTTTGAGAATGGATGAGGCGGGGTCGGGCTTGTTGCTTTTGCTGCGGGCAGCGACTACGCGCAGCTCGGTCATTTCCAGGGCCTTGAGCTCGACTTCGACGGCGATGATCTTGGCGCGGAAGCGCTCGTCGGCCATCAGCGGCTTGCCGCCCGCCTGTTCGAGGCCGGCAAGCTCTTTCAGGCGGCGGATGCGTGCTTTTGAAGCGCCGATCCGGGCAATGCCGGTGCGCTCGTTGCCGAGCAGAAATTTGGCGTAGTCCCAGCCCTTGTTCTCCTGGCCGATCAGATTCTCGGCCGGCACTTTCACGTCGTCGAAGAACACCTCGTTGACTTCGTGGCCGCCGTCAATGGTCTGGATCGGGCGCACGGTTATGCCCGGCGTCTTCATGTCGATCATCAGGAACGAAATGCCTTCCTGCTTCTTGACGGCGGGATCGGTGCGCACCAAACAGAAAATCCAGTCGGCATATTGCGCCAGCGTTGTCCAGGTTTTCTGCCCGTTGACGACATAGTGGCCGTCGACGCGCTTCGCCGAGGTCTTCAGCGAAGCAAGGTCGGAGCCCGAGCCAGGTTCGGAGAAGCCCTGGCACCACCAATCGTCGAGATTGGCGATGCGCGGCAGGAACTTCTTCTTCTGCTCGTCGCTGCCGAAGGCGATCAATACGGGACCGAGCATGTTGACGCCGAATGGCAGCGGTTCGGGCGCCGGCGCCTGCTGCATCTCGTCGCGGAACAGATAAATCTCGACCGGCCCCCAGCCGGTGCCGCCCCATTCTTTCGGCCAATGCGGCACCGCCCAGCCTTTGGCGTTGAGAATACGCTGCCAGTCGACGAGATCGTCCTTGCCGAGCCGCCGTCCTTCGATCAGCTTGTTTCGAATTGCGGCAGGCAGCTTCTCTTTCATGAACGCGCGCACCTCGTCGCGGAACGCGGTCTCTTCCGGCGTGAAGCGAAGGTCCATGATGCGGTCCTGGCGTCCGTCATCCTGAGGTGCGAGCGAAGCGAGCCTCGAAGGATGCGGCCGAGGCGCTCGGGCCGTCGCCCTTCGAGGGCCGCTTCGCGGCCACCTCAGGGTGACGGAACAACATCCTAATTTATCTCGAACAAACCGGCGGCGCCCATGCCGCCGCCGATGCACATGGTAACGATGGCAAGCTTGGCGCCGCGGCGCTTGCCTTCGATCAAGGCATGGCCGGTCATGCGTGCGCCGCTCATGCCGTAAGGATGGCCGACGGCGATCGCGCCGCCGTCGACGTTGAGCCGCTCTTGCGGAATGCCAAGGCGGTCGCGGCAGTAGAGCACCTGGCTCGCGAACGCTTCGTTGAGCTCCCACAGATCGATATCGCCGACCTTTAGTCTCTGGCGATTGAGCAGCTTCGGCACCGCGAACACGGGCCCGATGCCCATCTCGTCCGGCTCGCAGCCGGCGACGGCGAAGCCGCGGAACGTGCCCAGCGGCTTCAACCCGCGCCGTTCGGCAAGCTTCGCGTCCATGACCACGCACGCCGACGCGCCGTCGGAGAGCTGGCTGGCGTTACCGGCGGTGATCCACCTGCCTTCGCGCACGGGCTTGAGTGCGGCCAATCCTTCGATCGTGGTGTCAGGGCGATTGCCTTCATCGCTCTTGAGCGTCACCGGTTCGAAGCTCTCGGCCTTGGTGTCTTTGTCGACGATCTTTTTGGTGGTCGGCAGCGGCACGATCTCACCGTCGAAGCGCTTCGCCTGCTGCGCCGTCGCGGTGCGGCGCTGGCTCTCAAGCGCGTAGGCGTCCTGCACTTCGCGGCTGACCTGATAACGCTCCGCCACATTGTCGGCGGTGTCGATCATCGGCATGTAGATCGCGGGCTTGTGCTCCTGTATCCACTCGCTGGGCGCCTGCAAGCTTTTGCCATCCTGCACGAGACTGATGCTCTCGAGGCCGCCGGCGGCGATTACCGAAGCTTCGCCGGCAATGACCCGCTGGGCCGCAAGCGCAATCGCTTGCAGGCCCGAACTGCAAAAGCGGTTCACGGTCATGCCGGATACGGTGACCGGCAAACCGGCTCGGATCGCGGCCTGGCGCGCGATGTTGCCGCCAGTAGCGCGCTCGGGCAGCGCGCAGCCGAGAATGACATCTTCGACCTCGCCCGGCTCGACGCCGGCGCGCTCCATGGCGTGACGGACGACGTGGCCGCCGAGGTCGGCGCCATGCGTCATGTTAAACGCGCCGCGATAGGCTTTGCCGATCGGCGTGCGGGCGGTGGAAACAATGACGGCGTCGGGCATCGACGACCTCCCGTGGAGCGTTTGCTTGGACCGGCAGTGCCGAGACTGACTTTGGTCTTTGCCGTTATCTTTGCAGGAGGAAGGATTGACCGGTCAAGCCCAAGGGTCCGGTCCCTCTATCTGGCCACAGGTCCGTTGAAATATACTTGCTGGACTAGCCCGGGAGTGTTGGCGGTGTTCGAGAACGACCGAAAGCTTCGAAATTGTTTGACGCGCACGAGCCGCCGGGGCCGATGGCTCGGTGCGGCGCTCGCGCTCGCCGCTGCGGCTTTCGCAGCTGAAACGGCGTGCGCCGCCGAGCCGATCAAGATCGGCCTTGGGATGGCGTTGTCGGGTCAGAATAAGCAGGTGATCGTGACACCGGCGCGCTACAAGACCGGCGACGTGATCCATCCGTATGCAGATGCCAAACAATGATCGCGCCAAGCGCGGGAAAGTGAGTCACATTGAGTCACATCATGACCGACCAGGCATTCCACGCGCGGCTCGAACGCCTGCTCGACCGCACGGAAATTTTCGATCTGGTGCGGTTCGAGCGATTGTGCCGCGACCAGCGCGATTTCGCCGGCATGCTTGGATGCTATGTACCCAACGCGCCGGTGCGCACCACCTGGTTCGACGGCACGGTCGAGGACTTTGCCGAGGCCTCGCGCAGGAAGATGACGTCCGGCAGCCAGGCCAAGCATTGGATCATGCCGGCGCGGCTCGAGATCAAAGACGGCCGTGCGCTGGTCGAAAGTCCGGCGTCGATCTTCGACCGATTGACCTTCGACGGCATCGAGTTCGATACTTTTCAGTATTGCCGGTTCGTCTCGCGGGTCATCAAAACCGCCGGCGGCTGGAAGCTCGGTTCGTTTGAGGGCATCTATCAGCGCGATCAGATGCAGACGGTTGATCCGCGCCAGCCGCTGCCGGTGGACTGGGACGTTATCAAGTCGCTGCGGCCGTCCTACAAGTTCATCGGCTACACCCAGGTCAAGCGCGGCTACAAGGTCAACCCGGAATTGCTCGGCGATGACCGGCCCGATCTCCTCGAAGCGTTTTATGCGCGCGAGCAGAAGTGGCTGGAGACCGGCAAGTAATCGTCGGCGCCATGCGAGGCTGCTATGTCGTTTTGCGCCTTATTAGTCCCGCAAAGGGCGGACAGAAAAACCCGGCTGATAAATCACGAACGACTTGATGGAGGCCGCGATGGCCGTACCGACACGCGCTGCAACGCTGGCCGCGACGGCTGGTCTGTTTCGATCTCTGGCTGTTGGCGTAATTGGCGCAGCGGTTATTTTTGTGGGGGTCATGCCCACGCAGGCGCAGCAGCCGCCATCGCGGCCTGAGGCGCGCGTGATCGTGAACGGGGAGGGCAGCGTCACCGTGCAGCCGGATTACGCGCAGATCAGGGCCGGCG
>JBAUGC010000227.1:0-7885 GCA_049679485.1 Xanthobacteraceae bacterium | reverse complement strand
GATTTGAACTTTCCAGCCGGAGGAATTCTTCGACCGCGGTCTCCATCGCGTCAGGATGCGCGCGTAGGTCGCTCATGGCACCGGGATGACGGATAAGAAGATCGACCGCGTTGCCGATGAGATTGGTGGTCGTCTCGTGGCCGGCATTGAGAAGAAAAATGCAATTGTGGATCAGCTCCAGCTTCGAAAGCCGCTCGTCATGGCCATGAGCGACATAGTCGCTGGCGTCGATCAGCTTGGAGAGAATTTCCGCCGGGTCCTTGTCGCCAGTTCGCAGCCGGCGAGAGATAATGTTGTTGAGGTATTCCTTGAAATCGCCGACCGCTGCGACGCCGGTATCGAATTGTTGACCGCTGAGGACCGGTTCCAGAGCGCCAAGAATGGGCAGCGACCATCCGCGCAGCGGCCCGCGTTCATCCTGCGGGATGCCAAGCATGTCGCCGATCAGTTGGACCGGAATTGCCGCGGCAAAGTCCGTGATCAGATCGATCTCGCCGCGGCTTGCGGCAGTTTCAAGCAAGTGGTCGACGAGCCGCTCGACCCGGCTCTGCAACGCGCCGAGCGCGCGGGGAGTGAATGCAGGTGCCAGCAGCTTACGCACGCGGCTGTGATAGGGTGGATCGTTGAAGACGAGGCTCGTGGTGTGATGCTCGTACAACAGGCTGTCGGCGAAATTCGGCCTGAAATCGAGCTTCTTGTCCGAACTCCAGGTGTCGACGTCGCGATAGACCTCAAGGCAATCGTCATAGCGGGTCAGGAAATACGATCCGTCGGGCATGCGATGCACGGGATCAAATCGCCGGAGCGCATGGTAGGTCGGATAGGGATCGTCGAGAAACCCTGGAGGCAGTTTCTTCAGATCGAATCCGGCAACCGCCGCGGGCCCGGCGGGATTATCCGCGGCCGCGTCCGCGTGGACGGTTTGATGTAACGACCGCGGTGTCATTGCCCACGCGACGAAGCAATCCGGTGGGTGCCGCGCAGCGTGGACTGCTGCATCGCCTTGCTCCTCGCAATGACGTTCATTTCTTGACCAGAGAACAAGCCGGGTTCGGCGGCCCGAATGCCTGCTCGCCAGGAATATGCGTGAGGATCTTGTAGTAGTCCCACGGATATTTCGATTCCTCCGGCGTCTTGACCTGCACTAGGACGAGGTCATGCACCATCAGATTGTCCTCGCGCAGCTTGCCGTTACGCGCGAAGAAATCCTGGATCGGGGCTTCCCGCATTTTGGCCGCGACCTTCAGCGGATCGTCGGTGCCGGCCGCCTTGATGGCGTTGAGATAATTCATGACCGAGGAATAGACACCGGCCTGCCACATGGTCGGCATCCGGTTGATTTTCGCGAAGAAGCGCTTCGACCATTCGCGGGTCTGGTCGTCCATATCCCAGTAGAACGAAGTAGTCAGCAGCAGGCCTTGCGCGGCCTTCAGGCCGAGCGCGTTAATGTCGGTGATGAGCACCAACAAGCCGGCCATTTGCTGACCGCCCTGGAAGATGCCGAATTCGCCGCCGAGCTTGATGGCGTTGACGTTGTCGGGCGGCCCGCTGGCAATGCCGATGATTTTGGCTTTCGAGGCCTGGGCCTGGAGGATGAACGACGAGAGATCAGGGGTAGCGAAAGGATGCGCGACCGAGCCCAGCACCTTGCCGCCATTTTGGGTGATGACTTGCGATGCGTCACGCTCCAGTGCGTGTCCGAACGCGTAATCGGCGGTTAGGAAGAACCAGGTGTTGCCGCCGCGCTTGGTTACCTCCCGCGCGGTGCCGACCGCGAGCGCGTGTGTATCAAAGACCCATTGGATTGCATAAGGCGAACAAAACTTGCCGTGAAAATCGGCGGTGCCGGTTGAATGGGTGATGAAAAGTTTCTTGCGTTCGTTGGCGACGTTTTGCACCGCGAGACCCACGGCCGAGACCGGTACGTCGACAATCAGATCGACCTGGTCACGGTCGTACCATTGCCGGGCGATGCCGACGGCAAGGTCCGGCTTCATCTGATGGTCGGCGGAAATCACCTGGATCGGCTTGCCCAGGACGGTGCCGCCGAAATCGTCAACCGCCATTTGCGCCGCCGCCACCGAGCCCGGACCGGTCGCGGTCGCCGCCGGCCCGGAGAGGTCGGTCAGCACGCCAATCTTGACGACATCATCGGAAACCTGCGCCCGGGCAATACCGCTCGAAAAGGCGAACAGCGTAACCAGCGCAACGAGCCACATGCGATGCATCGTGATCCTCCCGTAGTTTCTATAGCGGCGGTTTTCGGCCTGCCAATCATCACCCTAGCGTCATCCGCCGCCGGCATCACCATCTTTGTGCGGCGGCGTGCGGATCGACTATGGTCTCAGCATGCCGCGTTTTGTGCATGACGACGTGGAGATCGCTTTCCTCGACGAAGGCGAGGGTGAGCCGATCGTGCTTATCCACGGTTTTGCCTCCAACAAAGAGGTCAACTGGGTCTATCCGGGCTGGGTGACGACCCTGAAGCGCGCCGGGCGTCGTGTCATCGCCCTCGATAATCGCGGCCACGGTGAATCCAGCAAGCTCTATGATCCGGCCGCCTATCACAGCGCCATCATGGCCGGGGATGCGCTCGCGCTGCTCGATCACCTCGGGCTCGGCCGCGCCGATGTCATGGGTTATTCGATGGGGGCGCGTAACACCGCCTTTCTTGCGGTGGAGCATCCCGAGTGTGTGCGCTCGGCTGTGCTTGGCGGGCTTGGTGTTGGGTTGATTGAAGGCGTCGGCGATCCGGAAAGGATCGCGCGGGCGCTCGAGGCTCCATCGCTCGCGGACGTGTCCGATCCGACCGGGCATATGTTTCGCGCGTTCGCCGAAAAGACGCGGTCCGACCCCCGCGCGCTCGCCACCTGCATTCGCGGCGCGCGCCAAACGTTAAGCCCTGATGACGTTCGCCGCATCGACGTCCCTGTCCTGGTTGCGGTCGGAAGTATTGATACCGTTGCTGGCTCGCCGGAGGCACTGGCCGCGCTCATTCCGGGTGGGGAGGCATTGGTCATCCCGGGCCGGGACCACATGCTCGCGGTCGGTGACCGTGTGTTCAAGGCCGCCGTAGTGGACTTTTTGGCCCGGCGGCCTTGACTTGATGCCAGGCCATTGGGCTCGGCCAAAGGCCGCCTTACTCGGTCATGGCCGTTGGGGGCAGGGAAGAGGTTGAGGGAGGAATCCCTCTGGTTTTTGTCTTGCGCCGCACCAATTATGCTAGAACGTGTCCCTCCGGGAGGCGCTCATGGCACAGCATCAGGCGAAACCGATCCTCGATAAAGTCGATCCGGTCTGGGCCCGGATCCGGCGTGAGGCCGAGGAAATCGTGCGGCGCGAGCCGGAGCTCGCCACCTTCATCTATTCAACGATTTTGCATCGCGACACGCTCGAAGCGGCGGTGGTTTATCGGCTGGCGGAACGGCTCGATCACGCGGCGCTCTCAAGCGAAATGATCCGGCAGGCCTACGCGGACGCGCTTGAGGACGAGCCGATTATTGGCGAATGCTTTCGCGCCGATATCGCAGCCACGGTCGATCGCGATCCGGCGACCCATCGGCTGCTGGAGCCGGTGCTGTACTACAAGGGCTTTCACGCCATCGAAACGCATCGGTTGGCGCACTGGCTGTGGAACAAGGGCCGGCGCGACTTCGCGCTCTATCTGCAGAGCCGTTCCTCGGCGGTGTTCCAGTGCGACATCCATCCTGCTGCGCGGATCGGTCGCGGCATTTTTCTCGATCACGCTACCGGCCTGGTCGTCGGTGAAACTGCGGTGATCGAGGACGACGTGTCGATGCTGCATGACGTCACGCTCGGCGGCACCGGCAAGGAGGCCGGCGATCGCCACCCAAAGATTCGCTACGGCGTCATGATTGGCGCGGGCGCCAAGATCCTCGGCAACATCGAGGTTGGGCATTGCGCACGCATTGCTGCCGGGTCGGTGGTGCTCAAGCCGGTGCCGAACAATGTCACCATTGCCGGCGTGCCGGCGCGGGTGGTGGGAAAGGCCGGTTGCCCCGAGCCCGCGCGGTTGATGGATCAAATGCTCTACGACGAGGTTTGAGCCGCACGGTCCGTGCGTTTCGGCGGCATTCTGCATCTCGTGAAACGCTGGTTTCTCGAGCCATCCAGGGCGGGCGCCTCTGGGTGCGTCGGTAACGCTTAGAGGCGGAAACCGCGGCTCGTCGTCATTGTTGTCGTTACGCCCGCATGCTATGCGCCATGCGGCAGGAGAAACCGGTGGACGTTCAAGAAGTCAGAAAGCTCGACGCTTACTTAAAGAAGCTGTTCGGCAATGCGCGCATCCGCGTGGTGCCGCGGCCGAAAAAGGACGATTCGGCCGAGGTCTATGTCGGGGAGGAATTTGTCGGCGTTCTGTTCGTCGACGACGAGGACGATGAACGGTCATACAATTTCCAGATGGCGATCCTGGGCAGCGACCTCGAGTAACGCGAGCTTCGGCCGCTTCGTTCATTCGCCCTTCGGATGCAGCAGCCCTACCAGCCGGTCGAAGCCGCCGGCGACGCCCCGCCAGTCCTGTAGCCATTGCCGGGGAAACCGCAGTGTGATGTCCGCCGCATCGAGCAGGCGCTCGTGCACGCATGTGCCCGGGACGGTGCGGACCGTCCGCGTGCAGCGAACGAAAAACGTTTCGGGCTTCTCCGCAAAGTAGATCAGGTCTTCACCCTCGTAAGGCGTGCCGGCGCGGAATGCGAGCACAGCGAGCCCGTCGGGACCCGCCGTCGCTTCGGTCTCGAAATAACGCGGATAGATGCTGCGCAAACGCTCGGCAGGAGCGAGCTCCGCGCCAAGTCCGGCAATTGTCACGAACAGACGGTCCTCAGAAACCGGCGCCGGTAACGCGGCTTTCTCGATGGAAACAGGCGCGGCGGCCGCAGCTTCACTCGAAGGCGGCGCCAGCGAAGGCCAAAGGAAGGCGAGGTCGATCCGCTCGTGCGCTCCGGCATAACGTTGCACCGGGGCGCGGATCGCTGCCGGCGGCACGTTGAAGAGAACACCGGCAACGGTCACCGGGACCGCCGGCGCGTCGAGCTCGGCTACCGTGGTCGGCCAGGTCGGCCACAGCATGTAGGAAACAAAGGTTGCGGCGGCGGCAATCAAGACAACTAGCAACGCCAACGGCACCAGCAAGCTAAGTGACTTGCGGCGTAATCTCAGGCGAGGGGCCGTGTGCGCCGTCATGTAGTGCCTCGCCCCTCAATTTCGAATCAGCGGGCAGTATTGCACGGGCTAAGGGCGCCTCGATGTTAACCGTTTCTTAATCAAGTTCTGGCGGCGCGGCGCTCACTCTGCGATGCCTTCTCGTTGAGAACCGGAGGCGTCCCCGCATGTCCCAGGCCTTTTTGCCGGTGATTTCGCCCGAAACAATCGATTCGATGTTCGCAATCGCCTTTGGCTTTGCGATAGCAGGGCTATGCGCCAGCGGCTATCGCCTGTTTCGCTTGCGTTTCCCAAGCTTCCGGTTGCTCGAAGTGGGGCCGATGCCGACGCGTTTCGCGGTGGTCCCGGTGCTGGTGTTCTCCGCGCCGTTTCTGATCATGCGCAACACGCTGCGTGGACGCCGCTTCGAGCGCCGCAGCGTAGGCTTCGTGATGATCGCAACCGTGGTCGCCGCATTGTGGAGCTTGATGTCGGGAACGGTCGTGGTGATGGCGCTGCAAGCGCTGATCTAGTCGTCGCCGCCAGGCTTGTGCCGTCTGCGGCAATTGCCGCTGACCTGAAACTTCGATTTTCCACACCTTGCCAGAGCGCCGCGCATGCTCAATGTGGATGGGCGGATGATGCCCGCGCAGAACGGCATGAGCAACGAACAATGATATACGAACTCGACGGCCAGAAGCCGGATTTGCCGGAGGAGGGCCGCTATTGGGTGGCACCGAGCGCCGCGGTGATCGGCAAGGTGCGGCTGAATACCGATTGCAGTGTCTGGTTCGGCGCCGTGCTGCGCGGCGATAACGAGTGGATCGAACTCGGCGAACGCTCGCAGGTTCAGGATAATTCCACGCTGCATACCGATTTCGGCTTT
The DNA here is from genome assembly GCA_049679485.1 of Xanthobacteraceae bacterium. GTDB lineage: Bacteria > Pseudomonadota > Alphaproteobacteria > Rhizobiales > Xanthobacteraceae > BOG-931. The sequence goes on along the minus strand of JBAUGC010000227.1, from coordinate 1,836 downwards.
CCGATCACCATCGGGCCGGATTGCGTGATCGGTCACAATGTCGTTCTGCACGGCTGCACCATCGGCGCGCACGTGCTCGTCGGCATGGGGGCGACCATCCTCAACGGTGCACAGATCGGTGCCCATTGCCTGGTTGGCGCCAGCGCCCTGATCACCGAGGGTAAGTCGTTTCCGGAAAGATCGCTGATCATCGGCTCGCCGGCGCGCGTTCTGCGCACGCTCGATGAAGCCGCCGCAGTCGAGATTGCCGCTGGCGCTGAGTTCTATGTCCGCAACTTCAAGCGTTATGCGAAGGGACTAAAGCCGATCGGCTGACTTCAGTCCGCCGCGATCATTTGGCCTCGGCGGTTTCGCCCGCACCGGGTACTCCCGGATCGCCGGCAATGCGGACCTTGTCGCCCGTCGCGATACCGTCCGGCGGATTAGCGACCACGCGATCGTCTGCGACAATTCCCGATCCAAGCTCAACCTCGTTGCCTAAATCGCGCGAGATAGTGACTTGTTTGAGCACGATGCGACCGTTGCTGCCGACGATGGCGACTTGCAGCCCCTGCTGATTAAAGATCAGCGCACTTGCCGGGACGTTGATCGCGATTTCGGGATGTGGCAGGTCGAAAGTCACATTGGTGAAGTCGCCGGTCATCAGCTCATTGTTGGAATTGTCGACGACGAGCTGGATGCGCGTCGTGCCCGACGCAACCTCGACGGATTGTGCAGAAGCTTCTACGGTTGCCGGGAATGTCCGTCCCGGATATTCCGGCACGACGATGTGCGCCTTGGTGCCAACGGGGATGTTGGGCACGTAGCTTTGCGGCACGCCGACGTAAACGCGGAGCTTGCTCGTTTCCGAGACGACGAACAGCGGCGGCCCGCCGCCACCGGCGTTGATCAACGCGCCGACATCGGTCGTGCGCGCGGTGACGAGGCCGTCGAACGGCGCGGTGAGCCGCTTGTACTGCTCCAGCACCCGCAGGCGATCGAGATTGGCCTGAGCGGCGCGAACCATGCCCTGTTTGTTGGAGGCGTCCGCCGCCCTTTGGTCGAGATCCTGCTGTGAGATAGCAAGTGTCTTGATCAATGACTGGCCCCGGGTCAGCGTCATGTCCGACAGCACGGAATTGGCCTTGGCGCTGGCGAGATTGGCTTCTGCCTGCATGATCTGCTGGTCGAGATCGGGCGCGTCGATGGTGGCAAGCAACTGGCCGGCTTTGACCGGCGTGCCGATATCGGCATCCCACTCTTTGACGTAGCCGGTGACACGGGCATAGATCTGCGCCTGCGTATAAGCTTCCAGCCGGCCGGGAAGGCTGAAGGTGGAGGTCTTGCCGCGCATGTCGGGCGGCGCCACGGCGACTACCGGGATTGCCTGATTCTCGGTCCATTCCTGCAGTTTGGCGTCGGCGATCTTGCGGCTGGTTATGCCGAACACCACAATGATCACAGCGATAACCGCCGCCGCGAGGCCCGTGATGTAGAGCCCGCGGCGCGACACCGGGTGCGGCGGGGCGGAATCAGGCGGCATGCGGTTCTCCGATCACGCGGGTCCCCAGCGAGCCGCGGCGTTGATGAATGATGCTGAAGACCACCGGCACGAATATCAGAGTTGCGATGGTTGCGAAACACAGTCCGCCGACAACGGCGCGGCCGAGCGGCGCATTCTGTTCGCCGCCTTCGCCCAGGCCTAGCGACATCGGAAGCATGCCGATGATCATGGCGAGCGCCGTCATGACGACGGGCCGCAAGCGGACAAATCCGGCCTCGATCGCGGCCGCTACGGCGTCGCCGTGCTCGTCGAGCCGCTCCTTGGCGAAGCTGATGACGAGGACACTGTTGGCG
>JBAUGC010000226.1:0-10113 GCA_049679485.1 Xanthobacteraceae bacterium | reverse complement strand
ACTTTGCCCAGCGAACGAAGCGCACGGTGCCCGAAGTCACATTGCGGCGATCGAGACAAGATTTCGCGCGATGCCGCCGTCTGATGCATAAAACCTCGATGGCGGCGGTCGCGGCCGGAGCAGCACGCCGTTAGACGAGTCGCATGATCCGCAGTGGCGGAAGGCCGGTTCCGATACAAGCCTTTCCGTTCACCTATGCCACCTCATTTGTCACGCAGACTGACGATGAAGGCGACGACATCCCTTAGCTCCTCGTCACGTTAGGCCGGTTTGCAATTTCCTTGAAGTCGGGAGGACGGGGCGGTCCGGTATTGATCGGCTTGAACGGCTTGGTTCGGTGCCACCACGTGGCAGCCGGTACAGGCCAGCAAGGCCATGTCGCGGCCACCGGCGGCGTCTACGTCAACAAGCTTCGTCTGCGCATATAGGGCAGGCGCCACCCATGCGGTGGACCCCGCTAGGAATGCCAAAGCCGCAAACCTCTGCGTCTTCATTTGAACGCCCTGGAGTTCCGGATACCATTCAGCATTGTTGCGCCAAACTGTCGTAGCACCGGATCGCCTGATCAAAATTTACTCGATCAATCCGGCTGAAAAGGAAGAAACCAAAAGCCGCGCAGGAAGCCCTCTTTCTTGTCCTTGCCGGTTACCGTTTCGGCCTGTCCCGTGCCGACATTGAGTGCTTTCTCCGGCGGGGGCTCTATGCGATTCCACCAACCGCCGCCGAGCGCCTGATAAAGCGCCGCGGTATCGGACAAGCGGGCAGCACGCGCCTGAACTACCTGAATGACCGCCTGCAGATAAGTTTGTTGCGCCGTTAGCAATATCAACACGTTGGCGTTGCCGGTCTGCATCTGCTGACGGGCGAGATCGAAGCTGATCTTGGCGGCGCGTTCGAAGTCTCGCGCCGCCTTCAACGCATCCGCATCGTTTTGCAGCGCACGGAGCGAATCAGTGACGTTCTGCACGGCCGCGATCACGGTGCCGCGATAACTCCAAGCCGCGGCGTTGTAGGAATCTTTGGCCCCTTGAAGCTGATGAAGCAGAGTGCCGCCATCGAATATTGTCTGCGCAACATTGCCGGCAGCAAGCCAGGCAAGATTTTGGGGAGCCAGCAAACCGGCGAGCGCCGTATTCATGTAGCCGATGTTGCCGCTGATCGTGAAATTTGGCAGCAGATTGGCGATGACTACGCCAATCTGCGCGCTTGCCGACTGCAACATCTCCTGCGAGGCGCGGATGTCCGGCCGTTGCTCGATGAGCTGCGATGGCAAGCTGATCGGCAGATCGACCGGCAAGTGCAGGGCTTCGAGTTTGAATATTTCGCGAGGTTCCTCGCTGGGATAGACGCCGGCAAGAGCCGACAGCAGATCGCGGTTTTGTTGGAGTGCCTTGCGCAGCGGCGGCAGCGTAGCCGCGACCTGCGCCAGCGCCGCTTCCTGCAGGGCGACGTCATTGCGGTTGGCGTAGCCCGTCTCCAGCTGTCGCCGCAGGATGCCGAGCATTTTGGTGTTGATCGAGATGAGCTGGTTGGTGGCTTCGATTTGTGCGCGCAGCGAGGCTTCATTGATCGCGGCGACTGCAATATTCGATACGAGCGTCAGGTAAGCCGCCTCGACCTGGAAGTGCTGATTGTCGGCTTGCGCTTGAAGTGATTCGACCGTGCGGCGATTAAGCCCCCAAACGTCCAAGGTATAGGACACCTGCAGCTGCGCGGTATGAAGGCCGTAGACGGCAGCGTTGGACGACGGGATCGGCGAGAGCGCGGCAGAGGTTCGGTTATAGGTCGGATTAAAGTCGGCTTCGACGAGCGGGAAAAACTTACCCTCTTGGGCGTAGACCGCTTGGTTCGCCGCGCGCAGCGTTGCGATCGCCGATTGTAACGTAGGATTGTTACTCAGCGCGCGCTGGATCAGCGCCGTGAGCGCTGGTGATCTGAATAGCCGCCACCACTCCTGCGGAATGTCGCGGCCCTGAACAAAATGCTGGGGTTGACCGGTCGGCGCATCGGTTGAGGAGGTGCGGGGAGCCAGCGGCTCCTTGGTGTAGCGGGTAATTTCGGGAGCGGCGGGATGGAGGAAATCCGGACCGACCGTGCAACTCGCCAACCCGAGCGCAGCCGCAAGCGCGGTGGCGCCCACATGAAACGACCTGACCGCCTGGGTGAGCATGTGCAACTGACATACAATTGTAGCTGAAATACTTAAGACGAAACGCCCGAGACATCCCCGTAGTTAAATCCATTATTTCCGATTTCTTTCATGTTGGCTATGTTCGCCGCGCCACACTGTGATTTATTCAGTGCTTCGGTGGACTGTGATCTTTCACGGTAAAACTCGAAATTTTTCACAGTGGCTCTCGACAGCGATCAGCGCTGATTATCACGGCGGAGTCCGTATCCGGCAAACGCAAACATGCGAGGTCTTCCGATGCGCGCGAGAACAAGATTTATCGCCGTGTCGGCGTTACTCTCGCGACGACGGTAGTCGGGGCCGTCTTCTATATTTTTCTGCTATCCAATGACGAGAAGTAGCTTTCCCCGTGCCGCCCGGGTCAGGACTTCGGTCTCCCGATCTTCAAGCTTTACAAGCTTTGGCGATGATGTCGTTCACGCGACCCCGGCAAGACGGCTGTTGATAATGAATACGATTGGGTCGAAGTCGATGGGCTGCTCACGTAATTGTCGGCATCGAGGCGCCCGCGCGACTCAATGAGGCATCATCAAGTTAGAAGTAATGAAATGATATCTGCGATACACTGTGATGAGTCGCAGAGTACCGTATGATTAATTCGAGTTGTGTGATTAATCGCAGTAGACGACTGGGCCCGGTAATGGGCATTTCGCAGCGGCTCTTACGATCCTGAGTGCGATTAATTCATGTTTCCGCACATGACCAACGCCCGCGCGCGAGTTGGGCTCGTTGGCGCGCTCATAGCCATAGCCATCGTGGCTTATGGCGGATGGCGCTTGAGCCAAGGCTTGCATGCCGAGCTTGGTACCACGACCGCCAACGCCGAGCAGAGCGATGGGTCGCGTGCGGCGCAACGCGATCGCAATAGCGTCGATTTGTCGGATTCTCAGCTCGCTTCGGTCAAGGTCGAGCCGATCGAAGAGCGCGCGTTTCCGGTCGATAAGGAAGCAGTCGGCAGCATCGACTTCAACGAGGAAATGGCGGTGCAGGTGTTCACACCGTACCAGGGCCGCATTATTGCTCTCTATGCCTCGATCGGCGACGACGTGAAGAAGGGGCAAACGCTGTTCACGATCGACAGCCCCGATCTGCTTCAAGCCGAGTCTACCCTGATCGCAGCGGCAGGCGTTTTGGAGCTGACCACGCGTAATCTGGCACGCCTTCGCGAGCTCTATAAGACTCTTGCGGTATCGCAACACGATCTCGAACAGGCGATCTCCGACCAGCAGACCGCCGAAGGGAACTTGCGGGCGGCGCGTGACTCGGTGCGCATTTTCGGCAAGTCGGACGTCGAAATAGATCGCATTGTCGCGGCCCGTGCGGCCGACCCGACGCTCGTCGTGCCTAGTCCGATTGACGGCCGAATCACCGCGCGTAATGCCGCGCCTGGTTTGCTGGTGCAACCGGGCAATGCGCCGGCTCCTTATACCGTGGCCGACATCGATACCATGTGGATGCTCGCCAATGTCGCCGAGACCGACAGTCCGGCGTTTCGTGTCGGACAACAGGAGGAAGTCCGGATCAGCGCCTTTCCCGACCGCGTTTTTGACGGAAAAGTCAACACCATTGGAGCGACGGTCGATCCTAATACTCGTCGTGTTCTGGTCCGCTCCGAGGTCAAGGATCCCGGGCACGAATTGCGCTCCGGCATGTTCGCAAATTTTACCATCAGCGTCGCACCGCCGGTCCGGTCACCCGCCATTCCGCTCGACGGCGTGGTGCGGGAGGGTGACGGCACGATGAGCGTGTGGGTCACCGCCGACCGTCGCCAGTTCACCAAACGGACCGTCACGATCGGCAGTCAGCATGACGGCTATCGACAGATTCTCGAAGGCGTTCAAGTCGGCGAGCTGGCTGCGAGCGAAGGCGCGATATTCCTGAGCAACGCCCTTGCGATCGCGCAATGAGATTTTCGTTTGTGCGCGGGCGCGTCACCTCGGAGTGAATTAGAACCGTGCTCAAGCGATTACTCACATTCGGGCTGACGCGTCGTCCGCTCGTTTTGCTTGGGCTGCTGATCTTTATCGCCGCCGGTCTGTTCGCGTTTTCGAAGCTGAACATCGAGGCCTACCCAAATCCGGCTCCCGTCATCCTGGAAATCACCGCCCAGGCTCCCGGCCTGTCGGCCGAGGAGATGGAGCGCTACTACACCATCCCGATCGAGGTTGGGCTCGCCGCAACGCCAGGGGTCGACGTCATCCGCTCGACCTCGTTCTACGGGCTCTCGTTCGTTCGCGTCACTTTCTATTATGGCATCGACTACTACTTCGCTCTCACCCAGACCGCCATCAACCTGCAACAAAACGTCAGCCTACCGAACAACGTCACGCCGCAAATCCAGGCCACCAGTCTGGTCGGCGAAATCTACCGCTATCAGGTGACCGGTCCGCCGCATTTCGGACTGACTAACCTGCGCACGGTCCAGGACTGGGTGGTACAGCGGCGGCTTCTGACCGTTCCAGGGGTTGTGCAACTAAACACCTGGGGCGGCACGACGAAACAATACGACGTCGAGGTCGATCTCAATAAACTCGATGCCTACAACGTCACGATCTCCCAGGTGATCGCGGCACTCGGCAATGCCAACATCAATGTCGGCGGCCGCACCATCAATATGGGCCAGCAGTCAGTCAACATTCGCGGCGTTGGCCTGATGAACTCGGGCGGGGCCGCCGATTTGACGCAGGGTTACAAGGTTGAGGACATCGAGAACGTCCTTCTCAGCCAATCCAACGGCGTGCCGGTATTCTTGAAGGACATCGCCAAGGTGTCGGTCGGCTACGTGCCGCGGCTCGGCAAGGCTGGCCGCGATCACCAGGATGATATCGTTGCCGCGATTGTCATCATGAACCGCACGCTGCACACCAATGACGTCGTAGCGCGGGTGCGGGCAGAGATTAAAAAGATCAACAGCGATGGAAGCCTTCCGCCGGGCGTAAGATTGGTCCCATTCTACGACCGCACCGACCTCGTCGCCGTCACCACCAGCACGGTGATGCACAATCTCATATTCGGCTGCCTGCTGATTTTTTTCATTCAGTGGCTGTTCCTAGGCGATCTGCGCAGCGCCATCATCGTCGGTGCCAATATTCCGTTCGCGCTGTTCTTCAGCATCATGATCCTGGTCCTGCGCGGGGAGGACGCGAACCTGTTGTCCGTCGGCGCCGTCGATTTTGGCATCATCGTCGATGCCGCCGTCATTCTCGTTGAAAACGTTTATCGCAATTTCCAGGCCCGGCCGGAGGAAAGAGAGTCCCTTATCCGACATTTGGCAGAGGGAAGGTGGGGCGCCGATCCGACAAGTGCCGGGGCTTCAGGGAGCGACCCCACGTGGACCGATCGGCTGCGTTTGATTCTGATCAGCGCACTGCAAGTCGATCGCGCAATATTTTTCTCGACTGCGATCATCGTGGCGGCATTCATCCCGCTATTTACGATGCAGGGGGTCGAAGGCCAGATCTTCAGCCCGATGGCGCGGACTTATGCTTACGCGCTCGTCGGCGCGCTGCTGGCGACGTTCACTGTGACGCCTTGCCTCGCCTCGCTGCTGCTGCCGGAACATGTCCGCGAGGTCGAAACCATCGTCGTGCGCGGCATTCGTCGGGTCTATACGCCGGCGCTGCGTTGGTCGCTGCAAAACCGCAAACTGACGATCGCGATCGGGATAGTCTTTCTGCTCTCGAGCCTTTTCCTCGGTTCGCGGCTCGGCAGCGAGTTCCTGCCGACGCTGGAAGAAGGCAACCTGTGGATACGCGCGACCATGCCGCCGACAATATCGCTCGAAGCCGGCATGCCCATCGTCAACAAAATCCGCGAAATTGTCCTTCGCCATCCCGAGGTTGTAACGGTCGTTTCCCAACATGGCCGGCCGGACGATGGTAGCGATGCGGCCGGATTCTTCAACGCCGAGTTCTTCGTGCCGCTAAAGCCCTTTGACGAATGGCCGAGCGGTTACACCAAGGACAAGCTGATCGACGATCTGCAGCAGGAATTCAACAAGGAGTTCGTCGGCATTGATTTCAATTTCTCGCAATATATTCAGGACAATGTCGAGGAAGGACTGTCGGGGGTCAAAGGCGCTAATTCCGTAAAGATAATCGGCCCAGATCTGGCAACGCTTGAGCAGCTGGCGCGAGCTGCATTGCGGGAGATGGCGAAGGTGCCGGGCATTACCGATCTCGGCGCGTTCTGGGTGTTGGGACAACCAAATCTGAATATCTCGATCGATCGCGCCAAGGCGGCGCGCTATGGGCTGAGCGTTAACGACGTTAACAACGTCGTTCAAGCGGCATTGGGTGGAACGCAAGCGACGACCCTTTTGGAGGCCGACCGCCAGTTCGGCGTTGTCGTCCGGCTCGCCCCCCGGTACCGCAACAACATCGACGAAGTGCGCAACATCAGGATCGGCGTTCAGACCGCGAACGGCGCGGCATACATTCCCCTCAGCGAACTCGCTTCGATCACGCTGGATACCGGCGCGTCCTACATTTTCCGCGAGCGGAACCAGCGATTTGGACCGATCAAATTCAGCGTGCGTGGCCGCGACCTCGCTGGTGCTGTAGCGGAGGCGCAGGAACGTATCAGCCGCGCTGTGAAGCTCCCGACCGGCTACCGCATTGTTTTTGCCGGCGAGTTCGAGTGGCTGCAGCAAGCCAAGAAGAGGCTGCTGACCATTCTACCGGTTACCTTTATCCTTATCCTCGTACTGCTTTATGGGCTGTTCAATTCCTGGCGCGATAGCTTCTTGGCTTTGCTTGGACTTCCATTCGCGATTTCCGGTGGTCTGGTCGGGCTATACGTTTCGGGCCTGGACTTCAGCATCTCGGCCGCGATCGGATTTATCTCGCTGTTCGGCGTCTCGGTGATGAGCGGCATCCTCATCCTCAATGGGTATTATCGGGTCGCCGCACGCACTCGTGGCGACCCGGTCGAAGCGATGTTCGAAGCGGTCCAGGAGCAGATGCGGCCGATTTTGATGATGACCTTATCGGCCTGCATTGGCCTCTTGCCGGCCGCGATATCAACCGGTATTGGCAGCCAAGTGCAGAGACCGCTGGCGACGGTGATTGTGGGCGGGATGCTGATCGGTCCGATCATGTTGCTGGTCATAGTGCCGGCCTTGCAGTCGCTGTTCCTGCGCGAGCAGCATCAAACGCCAGCCGGCGAACCCGGCGTTACCCAACCGGCTGAGTGATGACGATTGCAACGAACCGTTATTTGACGATCAGTTTCTGTCTGGCCGTCGCGCTGTTCGGGGATTTGCTGAACACGGCGTGCGTCGCTGAAGAGGCCGGTGCCGGAAATGGGGCGTCGGAGCGAGGCACTATGTCCGGAAGCGAGACTGCCGCACGAAATACGCCGAACCCCGGCGCTCAGTCCGTTCCGGCAGCAGGTGGGGATGCGGTCAAAAGCTCGACCGGCGACGGGGCGCCGAAGGAAATGAGCGTAGGCGGGAATGCCGAAGGGATTGATACGCGCATCACAGTCCCGCCACGGCGATCAGGCGGCGGCCGCGATAAGATTGCCGGTCCAAAGGCCGTCGAACTCGTCGCGCCTCGGAATTTGCTCGCCCATCGGCCAGGAGTGCCCAGCGGAGCCAACCCAGTGGTCCGCAACGCCGTCGGAGCGGTAGTCATTCGGCACGAAGGCTTTGAACAACACAATGGCGAGCGGGCCCCGGTCGTCGTGCCCAGCTCAATCTCGGCAACGTCAAATTCTACCGGCGGCGCGATCGGCAAAGTTACGAAACCCCAAGGATCTTTCGAGCGACCAACAACAAATTCAAATCTGATCGTCAGACCGGTCGTTGTGAACCGCAGTGCGGTCAACGGCACGAGCCTGATACGCCCTGGTTCTGCGCCGTCCGGGATCGGCGGACCGGCCAAGACAGTTGCCGGCATCAACGGCACCACGATCAGATCGCCGCACTGACCTGGATTCTTCTTCACAGATTTTTTCACGTGGCCGCTATCGAGGCCTCGAATTGAGCTACGGCGAAAAAGCTGCCTGGCGCCCCCGTGAACGCTTGCGCATTGCCAGACTTGCCAGTGTCTTAAGAACCAGCCGCTGAGCAAGATGACTTTTATACGCAGCGCACCAAATCTGTATGCAATTATTACGCAGTGCACCAAAAACTTATATACAAACTATATTTTTGGCGGAAAGAGGCCTATTGTGAATTGAGTCCATAAGGACCAGCAAAGGGTCTGTTGGAGGCAAACATGGCCCGGATCCCACTCGATTGGGCGCGGCACCCTCCTGAAGCAGGATCGTCAAGTGCCCAAATTCCGCGCGGCCTGCGTATTGTCGGGACGCTGTTAAGGACAGTATTCATCATCGCGTTGCTGGCGGTGACGATTCGCGTCGCGCTGCCTCAGAATGAAACCATTTGGACAGCCTACGAGACGCCGGGCGATCTCATTCGGATGGCTTTGGGCCTTATGGTTTGCATTTGGATCGGGATTCAGCTTTTCGTGGTACCCAAAGATGTTCAGGCCTATCGAACCTGGCTCTATCTGGGACTTACGGCAGTGCCGTTCGCCTTGGTCTGCGTGCTTGCGCTTTGGTGATTTGAGCTCGTTCGGAGTTACCCGGTGCTGGGTTCTGCAAACGTCACAAGCGCGGCGGTACAGTGGGGCGAACGCCGAGCAGCGGATACGGATGTAAATCCATCAGCCAAACGCGTCGGCGCTGTGACGGCGCAAACGTCCAAGAATTTTCAGCCTTATGATCCGCGTCAATTCCAACGACCAATTTTCGCGCTAAAATTTCCGAAATAACCCGGACGGCTATTTTTTAGCTATTAAAAATCGGCTCCGCCAATATCGACTCCCTTTGGCGTCACCTGCGAAAATTCCCAAGTCGCGAAAGCTATAAGCTCGTAATTGAGCGCGTCGCACAGCCTGTCTTAGCTTGTCTGTCGAGGCGTGGCAGTTGCGATGGGTGACAGGGGTGGGGTCATGAAACGGATATTGCTCTTGGTTGGTGTTGTGGCGTTGCTTGTCGTCACGGCGCCTAATCGTTCAATGGCGGCGGACGCATTCGGCGATTGGACCGATGGACTGCCGACCGCGTGGGTCGAGGGTCCGTCTTGCGATCCTTGGGTCGACTACAATTGTACGCCGAGCAAAGCGGCAACCGCCATGGCTCTTAAGGCGGCCGCGGCCAGCGGATATTGCGATCCGTACCTCAATTACAAGTGTCTCGACAAATATCTCGGCGATAACTTTTTCGCGCGTTTTTTCCGCTACTACCAGCTTGAATGGGGCAAGGCAGTAGCGCCGTCCGATCCGAACGCTCCCCCCGGGCGCCGTTCTGACGCCGCGTGGCCGCCGACGCCGGAATCATCGCCGCCGATGCCGTTCACTGAATGGCCGTACGGCGGCACGCAGAACATCGGCGTGACCCGGCCAAGTTCAGTCGACTCGCCGCTAATGGTTGCGCTTGGCAATACGCAACTCGGCCAGGCGATGAACGACGCCCACGTTCAGGTTTATGGCTGGGTCGCTCCCGCCGGCAATCTCAGCTCGAATACAGTGAAGCCCGGCGGCAACGCGCCGGCCGCCTATGATTACACGCCCAATACCGTCCAACTCGATCAGGCCGTAGTCTATTTCGAGCGTCTGGCCGACACGGTCCAGAACGATCACTTCGATTGGGGCTTCCGCTTCTCGGCCCTGTACGGCGTGGATTATCGCTATACGACGGCCTACGGCCTATTCGGCTATCAACTTCTCAACCACAACGACGTCAACGGCTTCGACTTTCCGATGGTGCACACGGACCTCTACTTCCCGGTCCTGCAGGGCATGGATGTGCGCATCGGCCGGTTTATCTCTATTCCGGACATCGAGGCCCAGCTGGCGCCGAACAACTACACCTACGTGCACTCGCTGACCTACACATTCGACAACTACACCAAC
>JBAUGC010000225.1:0-4249 GCA_049679485.1 Xanthobacteraceae bacterium | reverse complement strand
CGATGTGGAATTGCCGCCGGTCCCCGGCGTGCTTCCCGTCCTCGAGCCGTTGTTGGCGGCTGAAGTGCTTCCGGTAGGGTTGTGGCCGGCCCCTGGCGTGTTTGTTGCCGTCGAGCCGGCATTGGCGTTCGACGTGTTCGATGTCGACGTGTTGCCGGTCGTGGTCGTGGTTCTTGAGCCGGTATTGCCGCCGAACCTGTTCACGGTGGAATAGTTGCCACTTCCCTGCGTGTTCGTCGTGCTCGTGCCGGCATTATTAGTCGATGTTTTCGAGGTCGAAATGTTGCCGTTGCCCTGAGTGGTCGTGGTTTTCGAGCCAAAGTAGCTGCTAGATTTGTTTGAGTTGGAATCGCGGCTGACGTCGCGTTTGTTGGACGTATCATGTCCGGTCCGCGAGGAAGAGTGATTCATTCTGCCGCTGCTCCGCGTCATCTCGTGGTGCGATCCGCCGCCGCGCATGCCGCCGAACGATCTGCCGCCCCCCCGCCCAAAGCCGCCGCCGAAGCCGCGCGCCGCGGCCGGGTCAGACTCGCCAACGAAGCCAACCGCCAAAACAAACCCAAACAGCAAAAGCCCCAAGACTGCTCGGAACGTTATTGAATTGCTTCGCATGGCAACCTCCCGATACGGCGGCGCCCACCAGACGCTTGGGTCGGCAACGCCTTAGATCGCAGGATCTGAAGCCAAACCGTGGCCGACGATCACTCGGTAACGGCGATGAAGCCGATGACCTTGTTCTCTTGCAGCGTCTTGACGAGGCGGTCGAGGTCCGTCTTCGGGAGCTTGGCCGCCGCGATGCGCACGCGGTATAGTCCGCCCGCGGACGGACCGCCGGCAACACTTAAGTTGTTGGTTTCCAAGAACTGAGTGATTTCAGCGGCGCTTGCCTGCGGTTGGAATCGGATCAGCGCATAGTCGCCTTGGAACGCCGTCGGCACCCCAATACCGCCGTCGCCGGAGACACTCGTCGGTGCCGAGGCCGTCGCGTAGCCGGCCGGGCCCTTCTCGTTGAGCATGATGCCGGTGATCAGTCCGGCCTGCAGCACGATGGCGAGTGTCGCTGCGCTCGCCGACCAGGCCAGCGTACGCGGTGAAAGGCTGGCGAAAAACTCCCCGATGCGGGCGCCGAGATTCAGTGACACCGCCGGCCGTCGCGCCGGTTCGGCATCGATTTTGGCGAACAGCACCTCCACGGCACGGGCCGATGGCGCGCCCAGCGTCTCGTTGAGGTGGATCGTCTCACCGAGCTCCTCGCGCACCAGCTCGTAACGGCGGGCCAGCTCGGGGTCTTCGGCAAGTGCCGCTTCGACGCGGTGCGCGTCGCGATGATCCAGTGTTCCCGCCGCATGCCAGGGCAGCAGGTCTTCGATCTCGCTGCGTTCGGTCTCGTTTGCCGTGTTCATGGCCAACCTCGATCTATGCCTCGCTCCTTGAGGAGCTCCGATAACTTCTTGCGTGCGTAGAACATACGGGTCTTCACAGTCGCCTCCGGAATGCCGACGATGGCCGCGACCTCTTCCACCGATTTCTCGTGGTAGTAGACGAGATCGATGACTTCGCGGTGCTCATTCGACAATTCCTTCAGGCATTCCCGCATTGCCGCTCCTTTGTCCTTCTTCGCCAGCGCAGTCTCCGGATCGTCGGAATGATCCTCGATGGCGCCGGCAGTCTCTTCGTCCAATTCCTCTCCCGGCCGGCGTCGCAGCACCGAGAGCGCCTTGAAGCGCGCGATGCTCAACAACCAGGTCGAGACCGCTGAGCGTCCCTCGAATTTTCCGGCTTGGCGCCAGACGTCGAGAAACACGTCACTGATCAAGTCCTCCGCCGTTGCCTCGTTGCGCACCAGCCGCAGCACGAACCGGTAGACTCCGACGTGGTGGCGCGCGAACAGCACCTGCATGGCGAGCCGGTCGCCATTGGCGATCCTTCCGATCAGAACCGCGTCCGAAGTCGTTTGGATCGGCATGGCTATCGGCTCATGACATTGGTCGTTGGGACCGACGCGCAGGTTCAATTGAAATCGAAGAAAAATTTGCACGACCCGGCCGGCCACCGGGACGCCCGCCGCCAGTTTCCCTTTTCAGGCCTATTTGGGCAAGCGGACGCCCCGGCGACGTGTGTTCTTGCATTTTTCGACTGAAACCGCGGCGGCCGGTGCTGCAGGGCTGCCTAAACGAGGCTGCCTGAACCCGTGAGCGTTAAGGGCGGCCGGATGTCGCGCCAATGTGATATTAAAGGAAAATGTTCGAACGAGCGTTCCCGATTTGAAGGAATTTTTCGATGAACCGACACTCTAGAATTGTTCGCTTACTTCTCGTCGTTGCCTTGACCTTTGTGACCGTTAATTTGGCCGAGGCAAGGCGCATGATCCCCGATGACAATCTGGCATATCCTGTCCTGGTCATCCTGAAAAACAAAAGCGGAGCGACACTGGGTTTTGGCTCAGGTATCTATTTTGGTACCGCCAATGCCGAGTATTTGGTGACAGCAAAGCATGTGATTGCGTCCGGGCTGCCCAACGAGAAAACCGGCCAGGCGCAAGTTCCGGATTTGGTGCTTGAACTGGTGTCGTACTCAAAGGACCTGCCGACGCCGCAGCGGATTTTGCTGCGGGTGGATTTCAAAATGCTGCTGGATAGAGGCGATGTGAAGCCTCACAAACTCAGAGATGTCGCCGTCGTCAAGATCGGGACGCTAAAGGAGGCGCAGGATCACTCGCTGACAACTTTCTTCTCGCCAGGTGTGACAAAAGTTGAATTTGCCGATAGCGGCCTGGTCAGTGCTGGTATGATCGCAGTACGAAAATTCGATGAAGTTCTGGTCGGAAACGATGCTATATTGTACGGATATCCGGCGTCGCTGGGCCTGCCTGAAAGTCCGCAATTTGATCCGCTTCGACCGCTCCTCAGGCGAGCGCTCATAGCCGGAAAGGACCCGCAAAGGCATTCTCTTATCATTGACGGCCCGGTGTACCGGGGTAACAGTGGAGGACCGGTGTTCGAAATCGACCCACAGCCTCCTGACATATATTTTCACCTTGTGGGGATCATGATTGAGTTCATTCCTCTGACTGAGAGGGCGCCGGACTTCACGATGCTTCTTAACTCCGGATATTCCATCGCTGAACCGATGGATTTTGTGCTCGAACTGATCCAATAAACTTCAGCAACGGTACGGTCCCTTGCGGGCCGCTCAGCCGCCGTCATAGCGGTTTCGGCGGGTTCGAACCGCGATATTAGTGACGTGATGCATGGGAACGCCGCCGTTCGCTGTCGCAGATCGCAGCCGTTCGTGCTGCGGCCTGCGGCGGGCGACCCTCGCGGTTCGGCTTCTCGGGTTCTCTCAAGCGGCCATGAACCTTTTTCCGCCGGCTCCGACCAATGGGTATCGCAATTCTTAACCCCTTGGAGAACGGCTATGTCTCGCACTCTCATCCTCACTCTCGCAGCCGCGGCTACGATCGCGGTTGCCTCGTTTGCATCTAGCGCATCTTACGCCCGTGGCGGCGGTGGCGGCGGTCACGTCGCTGGCGGCGGTCATGTCGGTGGTGGCCATGTCGGTGGTGGCGGGCATGTCGGTCGTGGCGGCCGCGACGGCGGCGGACGTATCGCTCGCGGCGGCGATCACCCCGGTCATGGTTATCCCGGTCACGGTTATCCCGGTCGTGGTTACCCCGGCCGTTGGGCCGGCCATCCGGGCGGACACTGGATCTTCCGTGGCGGTCGCTGGATCGTTATCGACCCGGTGGTTGGCGGAGTTGACGATGCCGCCCCCGTGTCCGCGGCAGCCCCCGGCCCGTGCACTTGCTTGACCAAGACCTACACGCAGGACGGCCTGGTGGTGTTTGCGGACGTCTGCACCAAGGAAGCGGCCAGCGCGCGAGTTGGTGGTGGCGCTACGTCCGACGCTACCCCGGCACCGCCGGCCAACACCCAGTCCAACGACACCGCGCCTGACTCGCCGGCTGCCGACGCGACCCAAGCGCCGACCACGCCGAATTACGCCGGCATGACCTACCAAGACTACTTGGCGGCGAACTCGCAGGCTGCAACGCAGAAGAACTGAAGACGCCGACAATCAGCCCAACGTCTAGGATCAAATAAGGGCCGCCCGCGAGAAATCGCCGGCGGCCCTAAACTTGTTGTGCGGTTACGAGCCTGAGCGCCGCGAGCCAGTGCGCGCCAAAGATCGCCAGCGTCACACCGCCAAATTTCCAGCTGCCCGCTGGATCCGCACCGCCGGTTCCACA
>JBAUGC010000224.1:0-8931 GCA_049679485.1 Xanthobacteraceae bacterium | reverse complement strand
TCGCCTTTCTTGATGATGACGGTGCCGAACGGATCCGACAGATCCTTCGCCGCCGGCTTGCCTTCGTACCAATAATCCCACTCCGCGGCCTCAAGGTGCTTCTTGGCGTTGTCGGGGATCGAGTGATAGTAACCTTGACGCGCGACGAACGCACCCGCCCAACCGGAGAGCCACCAGTTGATGTACTCGTAGGCTTGGTCGAGTTGTTTGCCCTTGACCTTCGCGGAGATCGCAAGGCCGCCGTGCCAGCCGCGCATGCCCTCCTTCGGGAAGGCATAGACGCACGGCACGCCCTCGGCCTGGATCGCGGCGACGGCCGGCGACCACATGCTCTCCAGCGCCACTTCGCCGTTGACCATGAGGTTAACCGATTGGCCGAAGTTTTCCCAGAAGGCACGGAAGTGCCCGGCCTTCTTGAGCGGGATGAGATAATCGATCAGGAAGTCTATCTCGGCTTTCGTCATGTTGCCTTTGTCGGCGAACTTCTTCAGACCGAGCGCCTCGATCGCTAACGCCGCATCCATCACGCCGATCTGCGGGACGTTGAGCAGCGCCACCCTGCCCTTAAAGTCCTTGTTGAGGAGTTCACCCCAGCTTTCGATCGCCCGGCCGGTCGCCTTCGGGTTGTAACCAAGGGAGTCGGCATTGTGCCATGCCGGGCACATGATGATGTGTTGGGATGGGCCCTTTACGATGTTGCCATCGGCGTCACACCACATCAGCCGGAACGGAGCGTCGCCCTGTCCCTCGCTCGACTCCGGCGTGAGCTTTCCGGTCTTGGTCAGATTGGTGACCTTGTCCCATTCCTTGACCTTCTTGGTGTCGAGGGGCTGCCATACTTTCGCGGGAGCCATCACCCGCATGTCGTTGTAGTAGCCCTCGGCGATCTCGTACTGATCGTTCTGGTTCAGCATTTTGCCGAACATTTCGCCGTAACCCATCGCCTGACCGGAGACCGGGAAACCCAGATCCTTGGTCGCTTGACCCTGGATTTCGTTGATCTCGCTGACGCCGAGACCGATGCTTCGCAAGCCGTCCGCCGCCTCGGCGATCCGGAAGTTCGTGCTAGCCAAGGCTCCGGCCGCCACGCCGGCCGCCGTAGTTTTCAACAACGATCTGCGTGACAACATTCCCTGCCGAACACTTCCTGGGCTTTCGTACGCCATGCCCATCTCCTCTGTTTGAAGAAGCCAAAAGTCGCTTTGTGTATTGAAGCCCGGTTGCGGCGTTCAGCCAAAGCTCTGGTGCGCCACTTCAATATAATCGAATGATACATCAGGGCCGGGGCCTGTCAAACCACCATTGTGCTGCCGTAAATTGAAGCCGCAGATTGCGTCGGCCATAAACACTATCTGATACCGAGACTTGTCGAGGTCTCCTTCGCACGCAATCGCTGTCATGCTCTCGGTCGCGCGGGAGAGGTAAGTGGCATTCTCAACACGCTACCGCCGGGAGGTGAGACGGTTGCCGGGCGACGGATTTGGTCTAGCTTTGACGCCCCACGCCCGGTGAAAACGATGCCGGTCGCCACAATTGATTTCGCCGGCTCACCAGCAAATGCCCATAGGTTTGCGCGAAGCGCTGCCAGGCGGGATCGGCCAGCAGCTTGGCATGACGGGCCTCGCGATCGGCCGCATTGCTAAACATCCAGAGGTGGCTCACCTCGTCCATGCCTCCGACCTCGGCTTGAAGGAATGCAATCATTCGTCCGAGATTGGCCTGAATGACCGCGGCGCCTTCCTGCTCGTAAGCGGCGACAAGGGCCGGCGCCTTGCCGGGATGCAGAACGTAGGTGATCTGCTCGATCAGCGCGTTACGCAGTCGCCTTCGCCAGTTCCGGCGTGCGATGCTTGGTGATCTTCATCCAGACATGTTCGCCGGACGTAGTCCGGCCATAACGGGCCGGCCGTTCCGCACCCGTGCAGGTCGGCAGGCATTCGATCGCGGCGTCGTAGTTCGGTTGATGGAAGAACGCCATAGACAGCCGGCGACTGCCCAGCGCCTTGTCGCGCGGCGGATTGATGACCCGGTGCAGCGTCGAGACCCAACGATCGTTGGTCCATTCGGCCATGAGGTCGCCGAGGTTGACGACGAAGGTTCCGGGCAAGGTCGGCACGTCAATCCAGGCACCCTCCTTGCTCAGCACCTGAAGACCGCCCGGTGCGTTATCGGGCTTCAAAATTGTCAGGCTGCCGTAATCGGTATGTGCCCCGGCGCGCAGCTGACGCGGCAGCGGTTCCTTCGGCTGCTCCGGGTAGTGCAGCACGCTGAAATTGGTGATGTGCCGATCGACCTTGTCGTCGAAGAAATGCTTATCCATGCCCAGACCGACGGCGAAAATGCGCATCAGTTCGGTCGCCACCCGCTCCATCTGGTGATAATAGGCCTCCCACACCGGACGAAAGTTCGCCGGCTGTTCCGGCCAGAAGTTCGGTGCGAAGAATTTCCCCGGCTTGGCGGCACGGTGGTAGTCGTCATCGGGCGCGTCGGTCGGCCCGATCGAGAACGACTCCTTGAAGTCGGGCGGCGATTCTTCATCCAGTGAATAGGACAGCGCCTCGCTTCCGAGCGAGATATAGCCGCGATAACGATCCGGCGGCATGCGCAGCTTCACCTTCTCCTCCAGCGGCCGATCGAAATAAGCGCGCGATACGCTGCGCATATCGTCGATCAGGCTGTCGGGCACGCCGTGCCCGGAAATAATCAGAAAGCCGAGCGACGAACAGGCGCGGTCGACTTCGCGCGCCACCGTTTCCTGGTCTTTTGCGGAGCCGTTGAGAAACGGGCCAATGTCGATCACGGGAATGCTGTTCATCTCATCAACTCCGTTCGCGCGATGATGGTTGCGACTTGATTGTCAGTTCGGATTGTCACATTTGGCGGCGGCATCGCACTCTCATGCAGACACTCTCATGAACGCCCGGTTCAAGGCCCCGACAGCCTCGGAAGCCGGCCACGCGAGCATCCCGGGCTCCGCCGCCGTTCTTTGCCGTGGCTCACGCCGCCGTCCGCTTTGTTTGTTATTGAGACTCGTGCACCGCTCGCCAAGCCTCTTGTGCGCCCGCTGTTATTTGCGAATGATACATCAGGGCCGAGACCTGTCAAACCGCCGAGGGGGCACGACGTGAGTGTACTGATCAAGAACGGGCGGATCGTAACTGCAGTCGACGACTACCACGCCGACATCTTCGTCAACGGCTCTCAGGTGACGCTCATCGGCAAGGACCTGGTGATTTCGGCCGACAAGCAGATCGACGCCACCGGCAAATTGGTGATCCCGGGCGGCATCGATCCGCACACGCATCTTGAGTTGCCGTTCGGCGGCACGACAACGTCCGATACGTTCGAAACCGGCACGCGCGCCGCGGCTTATGGCGGCACCACCTGCATCATCGATTTCGCCGTGCAATCCCGCGGGACATCGACGCTGAAGGCGCTCGACGACTGGCACGCCAAGGCACAGAGCAAGACCGCAATCGATTACGCCTTCCACATGATCGTAACCGACATGCCGCAGGAGCGAATTGGCGAGATGCGGAGCCTCGCGGACAGCGGCATCACCAGCTACAAATTATTCATGGCGTACCCGGGCGCGCTCTTGTCCGACGACGGCACCATCTTTCGCGCCATGCGCAAAGCCGGAGAGGACGGCACGCTGGTCTGCATGCACGCCGAGAACGGCATCGTCATCGACGAACTGGTGAAAATCGCGCTCGCGGAACGCAAAGTCGAGCCGAAGTACCACGCGCTAACCCGCCCGACGCGGCTGGAAGCGGAAGGCGTTCATCGCGCCCTGGCGATTGCCGAAGTCGCCCGCGCACCGGTCTATATCGTGCATTTGAGCTGCTACGACGCGCTTCACGAATTGCGCCTGGCGCAAGCGCGCGGCGTGATGGCGCATGCCGAGACCTGCCCGCAATATTTGCTGCTCGACGTCGATCGCTACGACGAGCCGGGCTTTGACGGCGCCAAATACGTTTTGACGCCGCCGCTGCGCGAGAAGTGGAATCATGATGAGCTGTGGGGCGGACTGCGCGCACACGCGCTCGACGTCATCTCGACCGATCATTGCCCGTTCTGCCTCAAAGAGCAGAAAGAACTCGGGCGCAGCGACTTCAGCAAAATCCCCAATGGCGGTCCCGGCATCGAGAGCCGCATGAGCCTTATCTATCATCACGGTGTGAGCAAGGGACACATCTCGCTCAATCGATTTGTCGAGCTGACCTCTACGGCGCCGGCGAAGATCTTTGGCTTGTTTCCGAAAAAAGGCACGATCGCGGTCGGCAGCGACGCCGACATTGTGATCTTCGATCCCGCTCGCGAAGAGACCATCAGCGCGTTCAATGCGCACACCCATCACATGAACATCGACTACAGTGCCTACGAGGGATTCAAGGTCAAGGGTTATACCGAGACGGTGCTGTCGCGCGGCAAGGTGGTGATCGAGAAAGGAGAATATGTCGGTCGCGCCGGCGATGGCACGTTCGTCAAGCGGGGCGCATACGGTGGACAGTACGCGAACACACACGCCAATATGGTGCGCGACGTGCTTGCGCCGCGCGCATCTCTTGGTTCGCCGGGGCGCCGCGCGTCCTGAGGTCCATAAAAATGACGGCGGCAACCATAGCGGCGCCAAGGCTGACCTCCGACCCAGTCACCCAGGCACAATTGCATGCCGACACCGCGCGACTGTTTGAAGCACTCGCCGCCGGCGGTTTCGGTATCGTACCGCTCGACGTGGCCTATGCCGTGGTTGCGACTACGCCCGGCGGGATCCGCAGCATCTTCGAAACCAAACGGCGCTCCTATGACAAACCGTCGGGCATGTTCGGCAACTGGCGTCTAAGCCGCGAAGTCCATCCGATGGACGAGAAGCGTCACGCCATGGTGCGCGAGATCATCGATGATGAACGCGTCCCGTTTTCGGTCGTAGCGCCGTTTCGCGCCGATCATCCCATCTTTGCCGCGGTCGATCCGTTCGTGATGAAGAACTCGTCCAAGGGCGGCACACTCGACATGCTGCTAAACGCCGGCCAGTTTCACGATGCTATTGCCGAAGGCTCAATTGCTCGCGGCACCGCTGTGTTCGGGTCGTCCGCCAACCTGTCGCTGACTGGCAGCAAATATCGCTACCAGGACATCGAGCCGGCCATTCGCGACGCCGCCGTAGTTTCCTTCGACTACGGCCAGTCGAAATACGCCCATGCCGATGGCCTATCGAGCACCATTATCGATTTCACCAACTTTAGCGTGGTACGCGTTGGCCATTGTTTTGATCAGTTGTCGCGCGCGTTTGCGACCCGTTTCGGCATTACGCTGAAAGTCTGATCCTTGGAGACTGGAATGAGCGATCCGTACAAGGACATCGGGTTTGACTCCAACCGGATTGGGTTCGGCAAGCGAGCCGGTATTGTCGTGGTCGATTTTCAGAAGGGCTTTACCGAAAGCCGCTTCAAGCTTGGCGGCAGTCCCATGGTAGAACGTGCCGTCAACAATACGACAAGGCTGGTCGCGGCGGCGCGCGAGGCTGGACTGCCTGTCGCCTGCTGTTATACTGCCTATTCAAGCGCACGCGATGCCCCGTTGTGGAAGATCCCGACCGTCGTCAATGAATTCCACCATGGTCAACCCTGCACCGAGCTTGACGAGCGTATCTATGATCGCGCCTACGACATGGTGGTGTGCAAGACTGCCGCATCGATCTTTTTCAACACCCCGGTCGCGTCCTATTTCATCAAAGACGGCGTCGACACGGTGATCGTCTCAGGCTGCAACACCTCCGGCTGCGTGCGCGCGAGCATCACCGATGCCTTCTCCTACGGCTTTCGCGTCATCGTACCGGAGCCGTGCTGCGGCGATGTCGATGAAGGCCCGCATCGCGACAATTTGCGCGACGTGCAGCGCCGCTATGCCGATGTGGTGAGCCTGGAGGAAGTGCTCGCTTACATCGAGACTTCGGGACGGCGGAATAACGAAGCGTGCAAGAAACCGGGCATCTTCAGCCGGCGACCAATAGCAATTAACACCGATTGACAACGGTTCTTCACCAAGTGAAACAGCCCGTCCTGAAGCGATGACGTCCCTGATTTGCTTTGGGTGAACACAGATCACGAACGCGCAGGTCCGCCTTGGGGTCAAACTTGGGTCAAACTGCGATATCGCCAGATGTCTGTGCAACTTCCGCTTACCCCCCAATTTCCGACATATCGCTGCGTTGCACTAAGTGACGTGACGGGCCAGGGTCGGACATCCCCTGCTTGAAAAGTGTATATTGATTTGCATCATTGCCGCACCGCCTACGCGGCGGGACTAATCGTCACCGTCCTCCCACAAGATCGGCCAGAAATTGGAGAACGCTCGTGATCAAGATTAGTAAAGCCAGTCTACCCGCGGTTTTGGCCATATGTGGACTGCTCGGTTGGGCGTGCGGCCCGGCGGCCGCCGACGTTCGCATTGAAGGGCAAGTCCAAGCGGGCGGTGGACCGCTTGCAAGTTCGACCGTGACCCTTTGGGCCGCAAGTTCCGGCGAGCCGAAACAACTGGCTCAAACAACATCCAGTAATGATGGGTACTTTGTTCTGAGTACGACCGGGGTGCTCGGTACCGATGTCAGTCTGTATTTGGTCGCCAAAGGCGGACAAGCCACAGTCAACAAGGGCAGCGGCAACAATCCGGCCATCGCCTTGTTGGCGGTGTTGGGCAACACGCCCCCCGCCAAAGTCGTCATCAACGAGCTGACCACTGTGGCATCCGTATGGACCAACGCGCAATTTCTTGATGGAGCCACGATCAAAGGACCTGCGCTCAGCCTGCGTATCGCCGCGGGTAACGTGCCCAACTTCGTTGATCTTCAAACCGGAGGCTGGGGGGCCGCTATTCAAGACCCGCTCAACAGCAGCCAGACGCCGACCATGGCCAATTTCGCGACGCTGGCCGACGTGCTCGCCGGTTGCGCGACGCTGGTAACAACAGGCGCGTGCGACAAGCTTTTCGTAGCGGCGACGCCACCAAAAGGAAACGCCCCGAATGACATACTGACAGCCGCTCAGTCCATCGCGCGCTATCCGTGGTACCTGCCCGACAGGCTCTTCGCTCTGCTCGATCAGCTTTACCCGGTTCCCCAAGGCAAAACGATGCGCGCGGTGCCATTCATGCCGTACCTCAACTTCTCACCTAGCGCCTGGGTGCTGCCGCTCAAATTCAGTGGCGGCGGATATCGTGCCGGCGGCGGAGCCCAGTTCGACAGCGAAGGCAACCTTTGGACCGGCGACAATTTCACCGTGGGTTGGCAAGGTGGGGACACGCTTTGGCAGGGCAATGCGACCAAGTTCGCCCCGAACGGTCGCCCGCTCTCGCCAATGACCACGGGCTTTGCCGGCGGCGGGATGCAAGGTGGCAGCTTTGGGGTGGCCGTCGATGCCAAGGACAATGCTTGGTTCCCTACGTATGGCGGCAGGTCCATCGCCGTGTTTGACAAAAACGGTAAGCCACTGACACCTCCGGAGGGCATCACCTTCGACAGCAAACTCGGTCTGATGCAAGGCGTTATCGTTACGCCAAGCGGTGACGTGTGGGTCTTGGGGCTCTCGAAAAACCAGCTCGTGTACTTTCCCAAGGGCGACCCGACCAAAGGCAAACTCCTTTGCGAGGGCGACAAGGACGAACCATGCAAATCGCTCAAGGGCCCATTCCATCTCGCAATCGACCAGCAGGACAGAATATGGGTTAGCAACGCCTTCGGTGACTCCGTCACGCGCTTTCCGGCGTCTGATCCGACCAAAGCGGAAACCTTCAAAGCCGGCTATAGCGGCAGCGGCCTCAGCGTCGACAGTCAGGGCAACATCTGGGTCAGCAACCGATTGGGCAGTTCGCCGCGGGGCCTTATGAAATTTATCGAGGTAGGCCTCGTCGCTAAAACGGGCGGCAACGCCGATGAGGCGCTCACCTACAAGATGTTTGAGCAGACGGGTGGCTGGGATGGCGGCAGCGTCACGCTGCTGCGGCCGGACGGCAGTGAATTTCCCGGCTCGCCATTCTACGGCGCCAGTCTTCCTGGTCCTTGGGCCACGGTCATAGACGGCGACGACAACGTGTGGGTCTCCAACTTTGCTGGCACCTCAGCTCAACTGGCGCATCTGTGCGGCGTGCGGACCGAGAATTGTCCGTCCGGCTTTAAAACCGGCGAGCCGATATCGCCGCCTTTCGGTTATGTCGGTGGCGGCCTGCAGATGGAGACTGATCTCGCCGTCGACCCGGCGGGAAATGTTTGGGTGATGAATAACTGGCAGGACATCGGTGCCTGTTTCCACAGACTTCCCGAAGCGCTTTCGACGCGTTGCGGCGGTGATGGGGTTACGGTTTTCTACGGCATGGCCAAGCCGGTGCGTGCACCGCAGATCGGGCCGGCGCGAGCGCCGTAGCGAACCGGAGGGATTTCAACTTTAGAGAAGTCCGCCATGGTCGCGGTAGGGACGAGGATTTCTCCTCGCCCCCCGCACAGATCCCGGCGGGCGCTGCTAACGCACCGGGCTCCTCCCTCGGGTTCTGGCGTCAAAGCGATGCAAAGGTTGAGGGTGTAGTATCCTCATTGGCGGAACGAAGCGGTCGGTCATGCGGGTGAACTCATCCCAATGGAGGAACGCGTGCTGGCTTCGTCGTTTTAGGATTTTCAGCCAGCGCCAGCGAACCTCGGCGACGAACCACCGCAGGCTCGGATCGTTGCCCGGGACGGCGTAGTAATTGAGATGCCCTTTGAGCATCTGCCGTACCCACGCACCGGTTCTGGCGATGGGGTCGTGCATTCTTCTGCGCAACTCCATCTTGATTGCCCGTAGCTGTCGCACCATCCGCTTCTTGATCGTCTTGCGCCCGACGACGAAGGAGCCCCATTTGCGTGACTGCGTGCAGAAGTGCGTAAAGCCGAGGAAGTCG
>JBAUGC010000223.1:0-4421 GCA_049679485.1 Xanthobacteraceae bacterium | reverse complement strand
GAGGAAGAGCGGAAGCTTCGTGAGCTATGGGGCAAGGACGTCGAAGAGCCTGCGCGAGCTGCGCACTATCCGAACCCGCCGCATTTGGCTTTCCTGAGCGCTCCCTACCGGCGCATTCACGCCCCGTTCTTGAAACTGATCAAAGAGATTGAGGATAAGAATCCCGATCGGACGATTGCGGTGCTGATTCCCGAGCTCGTTAAGCAACACTGGTGGGACTACCTCCTGAGCTCCCAGCATGCGAGGCGGCTTCGCTCAGCTGTGCTCGCCTATGGCGGCCCGCGCGTGGTGGTCATCGCCGTCCCCTGGTATTTGACGCCGCCGAAGATCGAAGAGGCCATGAGCGAGGAAGAGGTCTCGGTACCCTTCAGGGTGCGAAATGTCCTCGGCTTCAGCCGGCCGCGTTCAAGCCGCAAGTCAACGTAGAGGCCCTTCTCACGGAATTTCGCAACACAAAGGCTGCTGTGCATCGTACGGAAGCGGAATTCACATGGAAACAGGTGCCGAGTTGTTGGCGGCATCGAGAGCTCCACTCGTTCGAGATTTCCACCTATTAGCGCCGATCGATCGCGCTTTGGGCATAGCTGAGCATCGTGTCCCGAATTGAAACTGAGCAATATTGTACAGAAATCGTGGCGTCCTCGCGCTCAACTCGCCCGTCGGTCAGTGGAACCCGGCCAAATCCGATGCGTTGGCCCAGACGAGCCGGCATTTCCGTTGTGCGACGCCTTGAGGACCGTAGAGTGCCGAGCCACCGTCCGCGTCAACCCAAAACAGTCGGGTCGCGATCGAGCCACCGCTCGCTCGTGGCGCATCCCCCTCCTCGCGACAGTAGTGATTTCCCGGTTATCGGAATAGGTGCCTCGGCGGGCGGCCTTGATGCGTGCCGAAAGCTCATGGACGCGCTGCCGGCCGACAACGGTATGGCCTTCATCCTTGTCCAGCATCTTGATCCGACCCACGAAAGTATGATGGTCGACCTGCTGGCCGGCCACACGTCGATGACAGTCCGGCAGGCGACGGATGGAATGCTGATCGAGCGCGACCACCTCTATATCATTCCACCGGGAACCTATCTGTCTGTCGGAAACGGTGCCCTGCGCCTCTCGCAACCCCAGGCGCGTCATGGTGCGCGCCTGCCGTTCGACTTTTTGCTGCACTCGCTGGCAGAAAAGTGCGGTCCCCGCGCCATCTGCGTGATCCTTTCGGGAACCGGGGCCGACGGCAGCCTTGGGCTAGAAGCCGTAAAGGAAAATCGCGGGCACGTTATCGCGCAGGACCCCGACGAAGCCGGCTACGATGGCATGCCGCGAAACGCAATCATGACCGGTGCGGTGGACCTGGTCCTTCCGGTGGCGAGGATTCCTAAAGCGCTTCTCAAATACGGCCAGCGAATGGCGATTTCACGCAAGCAGAACAATTCACGCGCAAGGGATGCGCCAGGAGACTGGTTGGCCCAGATCGTTAGTCTCCTGCGCACCAAGACGTCACATGATTTCAGGCTTTACAAGCCGGGTACGCTGCGGCGCCGGATCGAGCGGCGCATGTCGATAGCAGCGATCAAGACCGATGACATGGATCGATATCTCGAAATGCTGCGCACTGACGCAGAAGAACTCGACCTTCTTGCCAAGGACTTGCTCATCAATGTCACCAACTTCTTCCGTGATCCGAAGGTGTTCGGTTTCCTGGCGGAAAAGATCGTACCCGACTTGGTCCACCGCCAGACGTCCGATCACCCGCTCCGCATCTGGATTGCCGGGTGCAGCACGGGCGAGGAGACCTATTCCCTTGCCATGCTCTTCCACGAGCAGATCACTGCGGCGAAGCGCAATGTCAAACTGCAGATCTTTGCCTCCGACGTTGACTCGGATGCAGTAGCGCGCGCCCGAGAGGGTCTTTACCCGAAAACGATCGAGGCAGACGTGTCACCGACACGACTGGCCCGCTTCTTTTCCAAGGAAGATCACAACTACAGGGTATTGGCCGAACTGCGAGCGGCGGTGGTTTTCACGGTACAGGATGTGCTGGCCGATCCGCCATTCTCACGTCTCGACTTCGTTTCTTGCCGCAATCTGCTGATCTATTTGCGGCCGGAGGCACAGGCGAAGGTCATCTCGCTGTTCCATTTCGCGCTGCGCGAGGGCGGACTGCTTCTTCTTGGCAGCTCGGAGACGCTGGGCAACGCCGACGGTCGCTTCGAAACGATCTCCAAGCAGGAGCGGCTCTATCGGCACATCGGTCACAGTCGGCCGCGAGAGCTCGGCTTCTCCATGAGCGGCGGTCACGGCGTGCGCGTCCCTGCCCGTCCGGGACGAGGCCAGTTGCCATCGCACCAAGCCACTCTCGCCGATGTTTGCCGACGGCTGGTGATGGAGACCTATGCCCCGGCGGCGGTCCTGATCAACCCCAAGCATGAGTGCCTTTATTCGTTGGGACCGACAGACCGCTACCTGCGCGTGGCGCCGGGACACCCCACACACGATTTGCTTGCAATGGTGCATCAGGAAGTGCGTACCAAGCTCAGGTCGGCCATCCAAATGGCCAGTAAAGAGAGCACTCGAATTGTCGTCGCCGGCGGGCGAACGAATCAGGATGGCAATCCAGGTTCGTTCAGCATCGCCGTCCAGCCGGTGCTGAGCGAAGGCGATAAACTGCTATTGATTTGCTTCGTCGACGACCCGAAGCAGGAGCAGAAGCGGTCTCGCCTCATCACGCCGCGGGACACTTCGCGGGTCGCCGAGCTTGAGCGGGAACTCGAAGCCGCGAGAACGGAGCTCCAGGGCGCTATCCGCGACCTTGAAATTTCCAGCGAAGAACAGAAGGCGGTCAACGAAGAAGCATTGTCCGTCAACGAGGAATACCAATCGACGAACGAAGAGCTGATGACGTCGAAGGAGGAATTGCAGTCGCTCAACGAGGAGCTTACCGCCCTCAACGGCCAGCTCCAGGAAACCTTGGAGCGGCAGCGTACGACCTCCAACGATCTGCAGAATGTTCTGTACAGCACCGATGTTGCGACGGTTTTCCTCGACACCGACCTCAATATCCGCTTCTTCACGCCGGCCACCAAGGCGCTCTTCGATGTCATTCCCAGCGACGTCGGGCGGCCGCTCGCCGATCTCAGCTCGCTGGCGGCCGATGGCGCTCTGCTGGCGGATGCTCGAACGGTGCTGCAAATCGTCGCGCCGCTCGAGCGAGAAATCGAAGCTCAGAGTGGCGCCTGGTACATCCGTCGCATCTTGCCCTACCGCAC
Organism: Xanthobacteraceae bacterium; assembly: GCA_049679485.1. Lineage (GTDB taxonomy): Bacteria > Pseudomonadota > Alphaproteobacteria > Rhizobiales > Xanthobacteraceae > BOG-931. The sequence goes on along the minus strand of JBAUGC010000223.1, from coordinate 1,165 downwards.
CCAAGACGGTGGGGTGGAGGGTGTCGTTATTACCTTTGTCGACGTCACCGCACGCAAGCACACAGCGAACGCGCTAGAGGCGGCCGAGCGGCAAGCCGAGCGGGCCAATGTCGCGAAATCGCGCTTTCTAGCCGCCGCGAGCCATGACCTGCGCCAGCCGCTGCAAACGCTCAGTCTGATGCAAGGCATCTTGGCAAGGAAGATCAAGGAGCAGAAGAACGACGAGGCTTTGAAGTTGGTTGCACGGCTCGGTCAGACAGCGGCCGCAATGTCGGGCATGTTGAATGGACTGCTGGACATAAACCAGATCGAGGCCGGCACTGTCCACGCGGAAATGGCCAATTTCCCAATCAAGGGTCTGCTTGATCGGTTAGGGGATGAATTCATCTATCACGCGCAAGCGAAGCGGCTTGCCTTGCGCGTGGTCCCGTGCGGCCTTTCGATACACAGCGATGCGCGTCTGCTCGAACAGATGATCCGCAACCTGCTTTCCAACGCATTGAAATATACCCAGCGCGGCAAGGTGCTGCTTGGCTGCCGTCGACGCAAAGGAATGCTGAGCATCGAGATCTGGGATACTGGAATCGGCATCCCTAACGAGGAACTTCACGCGATCTTCGAGGAATACCATCAACTCGACAATGCCGCGCGCGAACGCAGCCGCGGGCTCGGTCTCGGTCTCTCCATCGTGCAGCGCCTGGCGGATCTGCTGGGTCATCGGGTAAGCGTCCGCTCGCGTCCGGGCAAAGGCTCGGTCTTCGCCATCGAGGTCATGCTCGCAACGAGAGGAAATGCACCGCAACTTGAACATTATCAGCGGAGCAAAGAGGACGGGATAGTTGACGGTGTTCGCCGCACTGGTGCGATCCTGATCATCGAGGACGACCCCGACCTGCGCGTATCCCTCAAGCTCGTACTCAAAGACGAGGGCCATCATGCGGTGACGGCGCCTGACGGCGACGCAGCGCTCGCATTGGTGGCACAAGGGACGGTCCGACCAGACCTGATCCTTACAGACTACCATCTGCCGAAGGGCAAGAACGGGCTCCAGGTCGCCGCGAAGCTGAGGGAAAGGCTTCACCACCAAATCCCGGTCATCATTCTGACCGGTGATATCTCGACGGGGACTTTGCGCGAAATCGCACGGCATGACTGTGTACGGCTC
>JBAUGC010000222.1:0-6650 GCA_049679485.1 Xanthobacteraceae bacterium | reverse complement strand
AAAGGCTGAGTTCCGCCTTTGGGATGTGCTCGCGGGGCAGCAACTCGCAGGGCAACAATACTTCACCACGCCAGACAATTGGCGCCGCATCGCGCACATCATCTCCGATGCCATTTACGAGCGGCTGACCGGCGAGAAAGGTTATTTCGACAGCCGCGTTGTTTTCGTCGACGAGACTGGCCCGAAGGAGCGGCGCATCAAGCGGCTCGCTATCATGGATCAGGACGGCGCCAACGTGCGCTATCTCACCCGCGGCGACGAACTTGTGCTCACGCCGCGCTTTTCACCGTCGACGCAGGAGATCACCTATATGGCCTACGGCGAGGGCGACCCGCGCGTCTATCTGCTCAATATCGAGACCGGTCAGCGCGAGATCGTCGGCAACTTTCCCGGCATGAGCTTCTCGCCGCGGTTCTCTCCCGACGGACAGCGCGTGATCTTGAGCCTGCAGGAGGGTGGCAACGCCAACATTTTTGTCATGGACCTTCGCTCCAAGGCCATGACGCGGCTGACCGACACGCCGGCGATCGATACCGCGCCATGCTATTCGCCCGACGGCGCAAACATTTGCTTCGAGTCGGACCGCGGCGGTCACCCGCAAATCTACGTCATGGCCGCAACCGGCGGGCAAGCGCAGCGTATCAGTTTTGGCGAGGGCACTTATTCCACTCCGGTATGGTCGCCGCGCGGCGACTACATTGCGTTTACACGTCAGGCTGAGGGTAAGTTCGCGATCGGGGTGATGAAGCCGGATGGAACCGGCGAGCGCATCCTCACCGAAGGCTTCCACAATGAGGGCCCCACCTTCGCGCCAAACGGCCGCGTCATCATGTTCTTCCGCGATCCGGGCGGCAACGCCGGACCGTCGCTGTTCACGATCGACACCGGCGGACGTAACGAACAGAAGGTGCCGACTCCGAGCTTCGCCTCGGATCCGGCCTGGTCGCCGCTCCTCTCGTAGGCCGGTCGCCGGGCAGTCTTGGCGCGGTCGCGAGACCGCCATCAAGCCCACATCGTTGCCGCATTTACGACCTATTAACCATTGCAAAAGCTTTCCGGGCGGCGTGCAGGCTGCAACCTCCTTTGCAAGGCTCCATCAAGGTTGACGGAACGTTCGCTTAACGAAGGCGCGGCTAGATCGCTCCAGGCACCAGCCATGTCCGGTCACGACGGAACGATGGAGGCACCGCTTATGAACCTGCCCAGTATTTTCCGCGGCGCCAAATTCGCGCTTCTCGTGTTGGGCGCGATTGCGATCGTGGGCTGCGCCAAGCAGCAGCCCGAACCGGCGGCGATGGCGGGCGCGGCTGCGCCGGGCAGCCAGCAGGATTTCATCGTCAATGTCGGTGACCGCGTGTTCTTCGACACCGATTCAACGGAACTATCCGAGCAGGCCCGGGCTACGCTCGACAAGCAGGCGCAATGGCTCAACCAGTACGGCCGCTATGCCTTCCTTATCGAAGGCCATGCCGATGAGCGCGGCACGCGTGAATACAACATTGCGCTTGGCGCCCGCCGCGCGCAGACCGTGCGCGAATATCTCATTTCGCGCGGTGTATCGGCACAGCGCATGCGCACCATCTCCTACGGCAAGGAACGGCCGGTCGCGGTGTGCAACGACATTTCCTGCTGGTCGCAGAACCGCCGCGCGGTCACGGTGCTTAATCAGAGTTCCTAGGCGCGGCGTGTTACAGGGTTAAGACCGTGTTGCAGCAATCGGCGCCATCCCGGCGCCGATCGATTTTCTGACGCGGTGTTTCAGCTTGCCAAAACGCTCCTGAAGTCGGATCGTGGCCTTGTTGATCTTTGAATTGATTTTTGCGGTCCCGTCGGTCTGTTGAGAAAATTGGACGAGGTTCATTTTGATGAGCACGGCCGGCTTCGCTCGCGCGGTGCTTATGCTCGTCGCGGCGGCTGCCGTCGCTGCGTGTGGCCAGGACAATCGTTACGCCGCGCCGCCGCCGCCGAAGGTCACTGTGGCGGCACCCATCGAGCAGGAAGTCACGCGGTATTTTGAGGCAACCGGTAACACGGCGGCGGTCAACACCGTCGATCTCGTCGCCCGGGTGCAGGGCTTTGTGCAGGCAATCAGCTACACCGACGGCGATTACGTCAAAAAGGGCACGTCGTTATTCACCATCGAACCCGAACCCTACAAACTCAAGGTCGAGTCGGCACAAGCCTCAGTCGCCAGCGCCAAGGCCAACTTAAAGCAGTCGGAAGCCGAGTATCAGCGCCAGGCTGATTTGGTGACAAGGCAGGTTTCGACCCAGGCCAACTACGATAAGGCGCTGGCGCAACGCGACGCTAATCAGGCGGACCTGCAATCGGCGCAAGCCAACGAACAACAGGCGGAAATCAATCTCAGTTACACCAACGTTGTCGCGCCGTTCGACGGCGTCGTAACCGCGCGGCAGGTGTCGATTGGTCAGCTCGTCGGTGCGAATACAACGACGGTCCTTTCTACGATTGTCCAGATTGATCCGATCTATGTGAATTTCACCGCCAGTGAGCGCGACGTGCTGGAGGTGCGGGCGAATCTGGCCAAGACCGGGCGCACGACGGCGGATTTGCTGGGTCTTCCGGTTGAAATTGGACTGCAGACCGAGAGCGGCTATCCGCATGAAGGCAAGCTCGATTACGTCGCGCCGACGGTCGATCCTTCTACCGGGACGCTCGCGGCACGCGCGACTTTACAGAATGCTGATCGCATTCTGTTGCCCGGCTACTTCGTACGCGTGCGAATACCGGCGCGGCCGCAACCGGCGCTGCTGGTTCCCGATATAGCGCTCGGCAGCGATCAGGGCGGGCGTTACGTGCTCGTGGTCAACAAGGAAAACACGGTCGAGCAGCGCCGGGTCGAACCGGGCCCGCTGCAGGGCGAATTGCGCGTGATTGAGAAGGGCGTCACCAAGGACGACCGCGTTGTCGTCGGCGGTATCATGCGCGCGATCCCGGGACAAAAGGTCGACGCCGAGTTGCGCGCGGCGTCGGCGAAGTAGGCGCAAGCTCAAACCGGATCGTACCATGATCTCGAAATTCTTCATCGAGCATCCGGTCCTGGCGAACGTCATCGCCGTCCTGATGATCTTGATCGGCGCCGTCGCGCTCTACGGCCTGCCGGTTTCGCAATATCCCGACGTCGTGCCGCCGACCGTGCAGGTCACGACGCGCTATCCCGGAGCCAGCGCCCGCACGCTGATGGACACCGTGGCGTTGCCGATCGAACAGCAGGTCAACGGCGTCGAGAACATGCTGTACATGCAATCGACCAACGCCAGCGACGGCTCTTATTCACTCGAGGTCACCTTCCGGATCGGCACCGATCTCAACGTGGCGCAAATCCTGGTGCAAAATCGGGTCGCGAGCGCGCTATCGTCGCTGCCGGCCGCGGTGCAGTCGCAGGGCGTCACGATCAAGAAGCGCTCGACTGCGCCGCTTTTGTTTGTGATCCTGACGTCGCCCGACAACCGCTACGACGGCCTCTACCTCGCCAATTACGCCACCATCAATCTGGTCGACGAGCTGTCGCGCCTTCCCGGTGTCGGCGAGGTCAGGACCTTCGGCGCCGGCCAGTATTCGATGCGCATCTGGCTCGACCCGGAGAAACTCAAAGCGCGCAGCCTTAATGCTCAGGACGTCGTCCAGGCGCTACAGCAGCAGAGCGAGGAAGTGACGGCCGGGCAGGTCGGCATCCCGCCGACGCCGCCTGGCGTCGACTTTCAATACACGATTGATGTACAAGGCCGCCTCTCCGACGTCAGCGAGTTCGCCAATGTGATCGTCAAGACCGGCAATTCCGGCGAGATCACCCGCATTCGCGATATCGGACGCGTCGAACTTGGCGCGCAGACCTACAGCCAGGCATTTACCCTCGACGGCACGCCCGGCGCCGGTATGGGCATCTTTCAAACGCCCGGCGCCAACGCGCTCGAGGTCGAGCGCGAAATTCTGGCCAAGATGCAGACGTTGGCGCTCAAGTTCCCGCAGGGCGTCACTTATTCGACGCCGTACGATACCACTGTCTTCGTTCATGCCTCGATTGCGGAAGTTTACAAGACGCTGATCGGTGCTGCCGTCCTGGTGCTGATCGTCATCCTGGTTTTCCTGCAGGACTGGCGCGCCATGCTGGTGCCGGCGACCACGGTTCCGGTCACCATCATCGGCGCCTTCGCGGCAATGTGGGCGCTCGGCTTCGGCGTAAACTTTTCCACCCTGTTTGCGATCGTGCTCGCGATCGGCATCGTGGTCGACGACGCCATCATCGTTGTGGAGGGCGCCGCGCATAATATCGAACAGGGCATGAGTGGTCATGACGCCGCGATCCGCGCCATGAACGTGCTATTGGCGCCGATCATCGGCATCACGCTGGTGCTGATGTCGGTCTTTCTGCCGGCGGCTTTTCTGCCCGGTCTGACCGGCCGCATCTATGCGCAGTTCGCGCTGGTCATTGCCGCGACCGCGCTTCTGTCCGCCATCAACGCGGTGACGCTGAAGCCGACCCAAGCGGCGCTGTGGCTGCGGCCCGCGGTACCGCTCGATCGGCGCAATTTTTTCTATCGGGGCTTTAACGTCGTCTACGCTCGCGCCGAGCGCGGCTACACCAGTCTGATGGGCCGCATGGTGTCGCACGCCGGATGGATGACGGCCATTGCCTTGATTATCGTTGCGCTTGCCGGCTGGGGCCTCGCGCGCGTGCCTACGGGTTTCCTGCCGATTGAGGATCAGGGCTATTTGCTGGTCGTCGTCCAGCTTCCCGACGGGGCCTCGCTAGCGCGGACACAGCGGGCACTTCAACAAGTCTCGACTGCCGCGGGAGCGGACAAAGCCGTCGATCACGTCGTTGCCATTGCTGGCGTCTCCGCGCTCGACGATAGCGCGCCGCTTGCCAATGCCGGTGTCGCTTACGTTGTGCTCAAGCCTTGGGATGCGCGCGAAGATCTGCGCACGCTTTTTGGCCGCCTGTCGCAAGAACTGTCCGCTGTCGATGCGCGCGTGATCACGCTGCCGCCGCCGCCGATCCAGGGCATCGGCAATGTCGGCGGTTTTACCATGCAGGTGGAGTTGCGCGACGGCAGCGCTGACTTCGCCAAGCTCCAGAGCATCACCAACACCATCGTCGCCAACGGCCAATCGCAGAGCGCCCTGCAGCGGGTCTCCACCACCTTCCGCGCGGCCGCGCCGCAAATTCGCGTTGAAGTCAACCGCGTCAAAGCGCAGACGCTGCATGTTTCGGTCGATCAGGTTTTCAATACGCTCGCGACCTATCTCGGCTCGACCTACATCGAGCAGTTCAACAAATTCGGCCGCGTGTTTCAGGTCTATGCGCAGGCCGACGCGCCGTTCCGGCTGCGGCCCCGCGATATCGACAAACTCGAGGCGCGCAACCAGCAGGGCCACATGATTCCGCTGGGGACGGTGGTAGACATCAGCCCGACCGTCGGCCCCTCGTTGATCTCGCTCTATAACCTCTACCCGTCGGCGAGCGTGCTTGGGCTTCCCGCGGCCGGGTTCAGTTCCGGCGAAGCGTTGCGCCTCATGGATGAGAACGCGGCGCATACACTGCCGCCCGGCGCCGCCGCCGAATGGACCGCAATGTCCTATCAGGAGAAGGTTGTCGGCAATCAGATGTATTTCGTATTCGCGATGGCCTTGCTGCTGGTTTATCTGGTGCTGGCCGGCCAATACGAAAGCTGGTACATGCCGCTATCGGTGATCCTCTCGGTGCCGCTGGCGCTGGTAGGTCCGGTCTTGGTGCTGTCGGTGCTTCGGATCGACAACAATCTCTATGTGCAGATCGGCATCATTTTGCTGATGGCGTTGTCGGCGAAGAACGCCATCCTGATCGTCGAGATGGCGCGGGTCGGTCGGGTGAGCGAGGGCAAGGCCATACTTGAAGCGGCGATAGAGGCGGCGAGGGCGCGGTTCCGGCCGATTATCATGACCTCGTTTGCGTTCATCCTCGGGGTCGTGCCATTGGTGCTGGCCACCGGAGCCGGCGCCAGCGCGAGAAAGTCGATCGGCATCACCGTGTTCAGCGGCATGATCGCTTCCACCTGCCTGGCGGTGCTGTTCGTGCCGTCGCTGTTCGTCGTGGTGCAGCGCTTCGAGGAGTGGCGGGCGAGCCGTAGGCGCCCGCGGGTTCAGCCGGCGTAATCAAATGAACAGCTAATGAACGGACAATATACGAACGCGGGCGCCCGACGTCACGATGAAGACTCCCATGGGGCGGTTAGTCACAATTTAGACGCAGGATTCGCTATGTTAACCGCCGCCTGTCCACCGAAATTGTTGCCGGCGATGATCCGCTCCGCCCTCCTGTCCGTGGCCGTCTTTGCATGCATGCTTGGTGCCCACGCCGCCAGCGCTCAAGATTCCTCCTCCGAACTGGTGACGCGTATCGATCGCCTCGAGGCCGTGATCCGCAACCTCACCGGCAACATCGAGCAACTGCAGTACCACAATCAACAGCTTGAGCAGCAGGTGCAGCGCCTGCAGGCCGAAGTGCAGGCGGGTACGCCGACGACATCAGCCGCGCCGCCGCGCCCGACGGCGCAATATTCGCCGCCTGGCATTGTGACGCCGCCGGCGGTGGCGGCGGCGCCGATCGCTACGCCCGCGTCACCCATGTCGCCGCGGCCGCTATATTC
>JBAUGC010000221.1:0-3656 GCA_049679485.1 Xanthobacteraceae bacterium | reverse complement strand
TAGCGCGATCGCAAGTTTGGGCGAGGCGGTCCGGGCGGCCGGAATGAATTAGGTTTCTGAAACTTCGCGCCAATCGCGCGGCACTGCACGTGGCCGGCTTGAGCAAATTCAGGTGGCCGGCGACCTCCATAAAGTGATGCAGTTCCCAGCGATCAATATCGTTGTCGGGCTTGCTTATACGTCGGTCCTTTTGAGATGGTGCGCGCCGCGATGAGGAAGCTACTGCGGCGCTGGGGTTACGCTGCCAAGCCGAGTTGCACCCGGCTTAATCGCTCTCTCGCGAGTCTGACGTAGGCGGGGTTGAGTTCGATACCGACGTAGTGTCGCCCAAGTCTCTTGGCTACCGCGGCGGTGGTGCCACTACCCAAGAACGGGTCGAGTACAAGCGCATTCAATGGCGCTCCTGCGAGGATACAGGGCTCAATAAGCTTCTCGGGAAACATCGCCATATGCTTCATTCTCGAGACCGAAGTCGTAACCGACCAAACCGTGCGTTTGTTGCGGCCTTTGGGATTAGCGAAACGACCAGCCATTTCTTCGACGGGGATGCCGGTTGTTCGACCTTTGACCGAAGCATTAGCCTTCTCTGAGCGCCAACTGTACTTTGCGCGCGCAATCGATGCCGCGGCCAAGGGCTCTCGGATAGCGTCGGCGTCGTAATAGTAGGTCGGACTTTTGGCGAAGAGGAAAAGATATTCGTGAGCTTTCGTGGGTCGATCGGACACGCTCTCAGGCATCACGTTAGGCTTTGCCCAAATAATATCTGAGCGCAAATACCAGCCGTCGGCTTGAAGAGCGAGGGCAACTCGCCACGGAATGCCGAGGAGTTGCTTTTGGGCGTATCCCTTTACCTTCCATGGTCCGAGACCAATGGAGCCCATGTTGGTGTCCTGTTTGCCGCCGCCGCCTCGACCTCCGGCCGAATAGCTATCTCCAAGATTAAGCCACAGCGTTCCGTCATCTCGAAGCACGCGGCGCATTTCTCTAAATAGTTCAACCATTCTTTGAACGTATAGATCCGGTGTTGCTCCAGACCCATTTGCCCGCGCACCCCGTAGTCACGAAGTCCGAAGTAGGGAGGGGAAGTGATACACGTCTGCACGCTTGAGCTCGGTAGAGATTTCAGCACTTGCGGCGCGTCGCCTCGGAAGATTGTATCGAGCATGAGCGTGTCTCCGTTAGAGGAGACACCCGATTACTCACATATTATTCGCCGGTCACAGGTCGCCAATTTGCTCGGCGAGCATCCGTGGGGCACTATGTGGAACGGTGCAGTGCTGAAAATATTTTCAAAAAGTAGCCGCCCGTTGAGGCGCCTACTTGTCTAATTTCCTTAGAAGCACGACCGCTTGATTGCGTGAGAGAACCCTGCCGACCATGACCTTCGGCACCTTTTTAGCCATCCTTGCGGCGAGCTATTCGCGAATCGATTTCATAGCGCCGCTTTTTCCCCAGGCGCGCCGAACTGTGACGCGCCATGCCATAGAAAACGCTTGCCCCAGCGTCTTAATTGTCGTAAGAACAAACTGCGAACAAGCTGACTGGCTGTCAACGTCTCAACAGACCGTTAACCCAAGTAAGCGCGTAGATGGCCGTCATGGGGAACTCCGAATTTCTGCGGATTTCGCGGAGCGATCAGGCCAGGCTGATTGCCGCCGCGTGCGATGTGGAGCCCGTACGGGGCCTGACGCATGGGTTCTACAAATACCCGGCGCGCTTTTCTCCGACCTTCGCCCGCGCGGTTATCGAGACCTTCACAAAGCCGGGCCAGCTCGTTCTCGACCCCCACGTCGGCGGCGGGACAAGCCTCGTCGAGGCTCGCGCGTCGGGACGTGAGGCAGTTGGAGTGGACATCAATCCGCTTGCCGAATTCGTCGCACGCGTGAAGTGCATCGACCTCTCTGATGCCGAGCTGGAGACACTTCAGGCGTGGGCGGCCCGGCTGCCGGGTGTCGTCGATATCCACGCCCGTTCCGTCGAATTCACCCCGTATGCCGAGCTAGGCTACTACAAGCATCTCGCCCACCCGTCGCGCTGGCGGCTGCGAAAGGGAATTGAGCAGGTGCTAGCAAGCGCGATAGGTCTTGGAACGCCGCGCTTGGAAGCGTTCGGACGATGCGCCGTGCTTCGGACAGCTCAATGGGCGCTCGATGGTCGCAGCAAGCTCACCTCAATCGATGAATTTCGGGCCTTTCTTGGTGAGACAGCGTTGCAGATGGTCGAAGGCGCACGCGAGTTGCGCGCGGCCGTACAAAAGAACGGATCGTATCCGGTCACGGTGATCCATCGAAGCGCAGCGGGTCTGGAAGACGATGAGCGTTTGCAGGGGATCCGGGCGCCGCGGCTGGTTCTCACGTCGCCGCCGTATCCGGGAGTGCACGTGCTGTATCACCGCTGGCAGGTGGACGGCCGCAAGGAAGCGCCGCTACCCTTTATGATCGTGAACAAGCTGGATGGCGCTGGCGGCAGCTATTACACGATGGGCGACCGCAAGTATCCGGAGTTGCGAACCTACTTCGAGAAGATCAAGGCAACGATGTCGTCCGTCGCAGCCTTGGCGGATAGCCGCACCATGATCGTGCAAATGGTCGCGTTCTCCGATCCGTCATGGCAGCTTCGGCGTTATCTTAACACGATGCGAGATGCTGGACTTACGGAGACGTTCTTGCCCGCGCTCAAGGGGGAGCGCGACGGCCGGCTCTGGCGTAGCGTGCCGGGCCGGCGGTGGTACAGCGAACAGCGCGGCGACCCGCCCGGCAGCCAGGAGGTCGTGCTAATCCACCGCAAGGCGCCGGACGCGCCGCGCAGATGCGCCCGGACGTTTGCTACTTCTCAGCCACGTCCATCAGCTTGATGATCGTCAGCGCGACGCGACGGACCTCCGCGCGGCGCGCGGCGTCGGCAGCATCAACGTCGTCGTCCTTCTTGCCGATCGTCTCTTGATACATCTGGTACAGATGGAAGGCGATGTGCGACGTGTACTTGTTCAGTTTGCGCTGAACATCCTGCTCGGTGTTTCGCTTGGCGAGCGCCTGTCGGAAGTCGCGGAGCCCCGCCAGGTCCTGGTTTATGATCCGGATAAGCGGTGCGCGCTCCGTCGGCTTAATGAAGGCGCCGGCATCCTCATCGGTCCACTCTGAGGCATTCCAGCACGGCTGCTCGTACTCGTCGCGCGTGATCGTCTTCAGGTCATACGGAGGTCGTCGCATCGAGCCGGTCTTGAACTCGCCATCGACAAGGCGCGGACCTTTTTCCAGCTTCTCGGGTGGTGGCGGCGGATCGACAACGTCAGCGTCGAAGCTGGCGAACAGATAGCGCCCTCGGGGGCCTGTGGCAGTAACCTCAAAGTTCAGACGCTCGCCGGGCTGCCATTCGGGCCGGGGCGAAATGAGCAAGCTGAAGCGGCCTACGAGGGGGTGTGAGAAATTCATATCCGGCTGCGCGCCACTATGGCCCGCGAGTTTGGCCGAAAGCGTCCACTTTGGCGCGTCGTCCGTCAGCAGTCGGTCCTTGCCGTCCCAAAAAAGACGTACGTGCGTGTCGGCTTCCCCACGGCGGATTTTGATCGGATGCCGCGAGGTCACCGTCAGCTTGAACGGCTCGTCTAGGAGTTTTGGATCGGGCTTGTCGGACTCAGGCTTTGCGACCACTGAGAG
>JBAUGC010000220.1:0-1699 GCA_049679485.1 Xanthobacteraceae bacterium | reverse complement strand
GCAAGAGACAGCGAATGGCATCGGGCAAAAAACCGCTGGTCGTGGTCACCCGGAAGCTGCCGGACAGCGTCGAAACGCGCATGTGCGAGCTGTTCGATACACGGCTCAATCTCGACGACAAGCCGATGAGCCAGAGCGACCTCGCCGAGGCCGCGAGAATCGCCGACGTCATTGTGCCGACAGTAACCGATCAGATCGACCGGTCGGTACTGAGCCAGTCCGGCGAACAGCTCAAGCTGATCGCCAATTTCGGCAACGGCGTCGACAACATCGATGTGGCGACCGCGCTGCAGCGCGGCATCACCGTAACCAACACACCCGGGGTGCTGACCGAGGACACCGCCGACATGACCATGGTGCTGATCCTCGCGGTGCCGCGGCGGCTCGCCGAAGGCGCCCAGGTGCTGATCGGCGACAAGGACTGGACCGGCTGGAGCCCGACCTGGATGCTTGGTCATCGCATTTGGGGCAAACGGCTCGGCATTGTCGGCATGGGGCGGATCGGCCAGGCCGTGGCCCGCCGCGCCAAAGCCTTCGGGCTGCAGATCCATTACCACAACCGCCGCCGGGTTGCGCCGAAGATCGAGGAAGAACTCGGCGCCACCTATTGGGAAAGCCTCGACCAGATGCTGATGCGCATGGACATCATCTCGGTCAATTGCCCGCACACGCCGGCGACCTATCATTTGTTGTCGGCGCGCCGGCTCAAGCTCATTCGCCCCGAGGCCTATATCGTCAACACCGCGCGCGGCGAGGTGATCGATGAGAACGCACTGGCGCGCCTGATCGAGGCGGATGAGATTGCCGGCGCCGGCCTCGACGTGTTCGAGCACGAGCCCGCCGTCAGTCCGAAGCTCGTCAAGCTCGCCAAGGCCGGCAAGGTCGTACTGCTGCCGCATCTCGGCTCGGCGACGCTCGAAGGCCGCGTCGACATGGGCGAGAAGGTCATCGTCAACATCAAGACCTTCATGGACGGCCACCGCCCGCCCGACCGCGTGCTGCCGTCGATGTTGTGAGGGCGGGCTGACGCGGAGCGTAGCTACTACGTCATGCCCGGCCTTGTGCCGGGCATCGACGTCTTTAGTCTCTCAGCGAAGAAGTAAGTCGTGGATGGCCGGGACGAGCCCGGCCATGACGGGAAAGAGACCATGCGCGTAAGAGTCGATAAGGCGGCGGATGCGGTCTATCTCAACTTGACCGACCGGCCCATCAAGGACAGCGCCGAGGTCGCCGACGGCATCGTTGTCGATTACGACGACGAAGGCCGCATTGTCGGCATCGAAATACTTGACGCCTCAAAGCGCACCGATGATCCCGAGGCGCTCAAGCAGTTCAGTTTTGAATTGCCAACGATTGGCTGACATCAATGCTGCCTGCTGCGTGAGCGCAGGCGGGATGAACGCCCGGCGCTAAATTCGGGGTGCGATCCAAATGTGCGGGGGAAGCGCCGGCGGATGCGAGGCAATGCCGTCGAGCACCGCGCCCAGGATCGGCTCGACCAGCGTCTCGACCTCCGCGACCGGACCGACGAAGTCATCGATTGCCAGCATGGTGAGCCCATGCAGCGCGGACCATATGGCGAGCGTAGCCGCCGCGTGCTCGCGCGGCTTGGCCAGACTTGACGGAAACGCGCCAGTGCGGACGCCCTCGCCGAGTATCTCCTCCAAGATCGCCCGCGCCTCGGCGGCCGCCGCCTTCT
>JBAUGC010000219.1:0-2709 GCA_049679485.1 Xanthobacteraceae bacterium | reverse complement strand
CGTAATCGGCGAACGTCGAAACTGGAGCGGGTGAAGGGAATCGAACCCTCGTCATAAGCTTGGAAGGCTTCTGCTCTACCATTGAGCTACACCCGCAATTTCAAATACTTAGCAGTTATTCCCCGATCTTTTTAACCGCGAAGTACCTGCTAACTAAAGAGCCAGAATTGCGCAGCTAAATCCGCTGAGACGTATATTAGACGCGCTGGAACCGCCGGCCAAATCAGGCTGCTAAAGGCAAGCGTGAGATTACGCAAGGATTGACATCGCTTACGTATTTCTATATTCGTTGAAATATGGAAACGTCAGATGCCGTGACTGCGCTGGCTGCGCTCGCTCAAGACAACCGCCTCGATATTTTCCGTTTGTTGGTTCAGGCCGGACCTGACGGAATGGCCGCCGGGCATGTAGCCGAAAAGCTCGGCCTCGCGCCCAATACCCTGACGTTTCATTTCGACCGGCTCCGCGTCGCGGGCTTGGTCACAGTGCGCCGCGACGGTCGTTCAATGATCTATGCGGCACACTTTGAGACCATGAACGGTCTCGTTTCCTTCCTAACCGAAAATTGCTGCCAAGGCGCACTCGTATCGTGTGCGCCAGCGGTAGTTTGTAAACCAAAGGGGGGCCGCAATGAAGCGCCTTCACGTTCACGTCGCCGTCAATGATCTAAAGCATTCCATCGGTTTCTATTCGGCGTTGTTCGCAGCGGAGCCAGCCGTCATCAAGACGGACTACGCAAAGTGGATGCTTGATGATCCGCGTGTGAATTTCGCCATCTCGACGCGTGGCCGGCAAGCCGGACTCGATCATCTCGGCATTCAAGTCGAGAACAAAGACGAGCTAAAAGAAATTTACGGACGGCTGCACAAGGCGGGCGGCAACGTAATCGACCAAGGACAGACGAGTTGTTGCTATGCCAGGTCGGAAAAGTCATGGATCGACGACCCTGCTGGCATTTCGTGGGAGACATTTCTCACGTCGGGCGAAAGCACAGACTACGGCGACGGAACCGGCGAGCGTGACGCACGCATCGCCCATATCAAGGCTTGCTGCGCTCCACAGGCCGCGTAGGGCGTGTCGTGGCCGATCAACCGTTTAACGTCCTCTTTCTTTGTACCGGCAATTCGGCGCGCTCGATCATGGCGGAAGCTATCTTGAACAAGCTAGGCGCGGGTAAATTCCGCGCCTACAGCGCCGGGAGTCATCCGAAGGGGCGCGTCCATCCTGAGACGCTCCGGCTCTTGCAAAGCCTCGGCTACGACACGTCCGGTTTTCGTTCAAAGTCGTGGAACGAGTTCGCCAAGCCCGGCCGGCCGGACTTCGATTTTGTGTTCACTGTCTGCGACAACGCGGCGGCGGAAGCGTGTCCATTATGGCCCGGCCAGCCGATGACGGCGCATTGGGGCGTCCCCGATCCGGCCGAAGCGACCGGCACGCCTGCCGAAATCGCGCTGGCATTCAAAGACAGCTACCGGATGCTATATCAACGCATAGGAATTTTTACGGCGCTGCCGCTGCGGTCGCTCGATCAACTGACGCTGCAAAACAAGCTCAAAGATATCGGCCGCACATGAGCCGAGGCGTGGTTCTCCAATCCACGATTACGTGTCCTATCTGCGGTCATCAGTCATGCGAAACGATGCCAACCGATGCTTGCCAGTTTTTCTTTGTGTGCCCCGGTTGCGGAGAACGCTTAAAGCCGCGCCCCGGTGACTGTTGCGTGTTCTGCTCTTACGGCACGGTAAGATGCCCGCCAATGCAATCCGGCACAGAGACATGCAGACACTAGCGCGCCGCGCCGTCGCGGAGTGTTTGGGGACGGCTTTCCTACTCGCGGGCGTCGTCGGCTCTGGCATTATGGCCGCGAAACTTTCCGGCGGTAATGGCGCGCTGGCGCTTCTCTGCAACACGCTTCCGACCGGCGCGATCTTGACCGTGCTCATTCTCACGTTCGGCCCTATATCCGGTGCCCATTTCAATCCGGTTGTCAGCATCGCTTTGGCACTACGCCGCGAGTTGTCGGCGAGCACTGCCGGCATCTACATCGTCGCGCAATTGATCGGGGCGATTGCCGGTGTATGGGCCGCGCATCTGATGTTTGAATTGCCGCTGTTGCAAGTCTCGATGAACGTGCGAACTGGTCCGGGGCAATGGTTCGCGGAAGCCGTCGCTACGTTCGGCCTGCTGCTGACGATCTTGGGCACGCGCTCGGCATACGCCATCGGCTTGTATATCATCGCCGCCTATTGGTTCACCGCCTCGACCTCGTTCGCCAATCCGGCAGTCACCATCGCTCGCGCGCTCTCAGACACCTTCGCGGGCATTGCTCCGGCCGGTGTCGTTGCGTTCATCATCGCACAGCTTCTCGGCGCGCTCGGCGCGCTCGCGCTAGCACGCTGGCTATGGCGTCCCGTACCGGCCAAGTTAGTAACAGCACGTAGGGCGGGTTAGCCGAAGGCGTGACCCGCCGGCTCGATACGTTGGAATTGGCGGATTACGCTGCGCTAATCCGCCCTACGGGCTATTGCTCAAGCTTCACGCCAGCAGCCGGCGGACCGCAGAACTCCACCCGGCCAGCTTGCGCTCGCGCGTGCTTGTGTCCATCTGCGGAACAAACCGGCGCTCCAGCCGCCAAAGACTCTCAAAACGGTCCGGCTCGGGAAAAAAGCCGGCGCGCAAGCCAGCGAGATAAGCAGCGCCAAGCGCGGT
>JBAUGC010000218.1:0-3208 GCA_049679485.1 Xanthobacteraceae bacterium | reverse complement strand
AATCGGAAGCGAGAAGAGCGCAAATAGACAAGCGGAAATGTCACCTCAGTAAAATCCTACGCGCGTTTGACATGACAGCCGAGCTTCCGAGAGCTCCTTCAGTTTGCAAAAAGCTGGCGACGCTGCTTACTGTTGCTTGATCATTGCAAGAAAGGTCTGCACCGCATGGCTTTGGCTGCGGGCCTGATGGCGGAGCACCATGAATGGCCGCTGCAGCGGAACGAACGGCACTGTGCGCAGCGTCCTCAGCCGCAGGGCGGATTTGACGACAAAGCGGGAGATCGCGGTGACGCCGGCTCCTGCTTCGACCATGGCACGTATCGCCTCGTTCGACGGCAGCTCCATGGTGACATTGAGTGCCTCCGGTGCAACGCCGAGCTTTGTCAATGCATCTTCGAACACCGAGCGGGTGCCGCTGCCGCTGTTCGCCCTCGTATTCCTTCTGCTCTGCGCGCTTAACAGCGCAGTGCCACTCGTTCCCTCCTTGTTGCCGCACTACCAACCGATAAAGCACATGCTAGTCGAAGCCTCCAATTGGGGCTTATTGCTGGCCATCGCCTCGCTCGGTCTCTCCACCTCAGTGAGGACGATCATCGCCCTCGGCTGGCGTCATATCGCGACCGCTCTCGGCACCACGGTCGTTATATTCGTGGTGGTGACTGGCGGCCTATTGCTGATGCGCACCGGAGGCTGAGGCGGTCGACCCGGAATCGGCCCCCGAAACACTATTAGCTGACCGCTGACATGAGAGACTCGCGAAAGGTCCCCAAACTAACGGCCCGCACCTACTTCACGATTGTCGTCTTCGCCCGATCTTGGCTCACGAGCACTGCTGCAATCACCACCAGACCCTTAACGACCATTTGGGTATATTGATTAACCCCAAGCAAATTTAGGCCGTCGTCCAATAGGGTGATGATTAGCACGCCAAGAAGCGTTCGATGAACGCCGCCGACCCCGCCAGACAGCGACGTTCCGCCGACGACCACGGCCGCTAAACTATTCAAAAGCAAATCAGTCCCGAGAGTTGGACCAGCAGCACCAACCCTGGCGACGGCCAGCGTACCCGCAATGCCGGCTAATGCGCCGGACAGCATGAAGGCGTAGATTTTGTACCTGACCACCGGCACACCGGAGGTTCTGGCGACCGCCTCGCCGCCACCAATGACGTACATGTACCGCCCAAAGCGTGTCTTGAAGCAAACCAACGTCATAATCGCCCAAAGGATGATCGCGAGAAGCGCGACATTGGGAAAATGGGGTATCAATTGGCCGATCGCGAGTTCATCGAATGATGATGAGTTGTATTGCAGCGCCCGGCCCGACAGCAGCTCAAGCGCGATGCCGCTAAAAACCGAAAGGCTGCCCAAGGTCACGACAAACGAAGGGATCAGGCCCAAGGCAAAGACCAGCCCATTTGCCAACCCGAGCAAAATTCCCAGCACCGTACCGACAGCGACAGCGGAGAGCCCCAAGTCGAGACCATTGATTGCGGTCACCACCATCGCCCCGACGAGTAGGACAATAGCGCCGACTGAAAGATCGATACTTCCCATCAGGATGACGAACGTTGCGCCTGTCGAAGCGAGCAGGAGGATACTGCCCTGACTGGCCACCGCCGTGAGGTTGCGAAATGAAAGAAATGCCTCGCTGAATACCGAGAATACAACGACGAGAGCTAACACGACGGCGATCGGGAGGAAGCCGCCTGCGGTGGCTCGTATCCGCGTTCCTTTCGGCCACCCCATCACCGCAGTCATGCTCCGCAGCGTTACGCTTGGTTTCTGTATCTAAACTTTAATGCAGCGTCGAGCCGCCAAGCATAAGGCTGACGAGTTCTTGCTCGCTCGGTTTGCGGGAGGATGGAGCGTCCACAATGGCGCTCAAACGGCCGCCTCGCATGATGGCAATCCGATTGGAAAGGCCAATCAGTTCTAGCAGTTCATCGGTAATAAGAATTACGCAGGCGCCGGACGCTGTGAGTTGTCTGACCAACTTGTACACCTCCTCCTTGGCCCCGGCATCGATGCCACGGGTCGGATTGTCCAAAATAATGATACGCGGCGACCGGCAAAGCCATTTCGCCAACACGACCTTTTGTTGATTGCCGCCGGAAAGTGTAGCGCATGACGATCGTGGACTGGGCGCCTTGATGGCCAGCTCCGCCATGTAGCGCCGCGTCAAGCGGTCTTCGAGCGCACCGCGCCAGAAGCCCAGTCGGCTCGAAAATATGTCCTGTCCGCCAGCCAGAGACGTATTCCAGGCGACCGAGAATGGCGCAATGATTCCTTCCAACAGTCTTTCGCTCGGCACATAAGCCAGGCCTCCGGCAATGAGATCGCGAAACTCCGGGCGGTTCGGCGCCTTACCTGCCAAACGCACGGTGCCGATGTCGGGCGGTATCAGTCCCGCAATTCCTTTGCCGAGATGCGATTTCCCCGAATCCAGCAGTCCGCCAATACCGAGGATTTCGCCTTGGCGAACGTTGAAGGAAACCTCGCGGTATTCTTGACCCAGCGAAAGATCGCGAACTTCCATGAGCACCGAGCGGCCGGCGACGTCCTCCTGATCTTCCTCGTGATAATAATCCGCATCGCGCTCGCGGCCGACCATTAGGCCATGAAGCAAATGTTCATCAATCTCAGGAGGCCGAACCGTCGCAACGAGGCGGCCGTCCTTCAACACATGGATCAGGTCGCAAACGCTCAATACCTCGCTCAGACGATGGGAAACGAAGAGCGCGGCCCCGTGTTCTCTGATGCTGCGAATAAGCCGGAAGAACGCCTCTTCTTCGGACTTCTCCAGGGCGGAAGTCGGTTCATCAAGCAAAATGAGCGGGCTAGAGACCGCCAAGACCTCGCGGGGAACCAGACAAGCGCGGGCAATCTCTATCGACTGTCGCTTGGAAAAATCGTAATCGCTCGTACGCCGCTGCACGTCGATGTCCAACTTCATGGCGTCGGCGATCCGCTGCGCCGTCTCAATCATTGGTTTTTTATCGAGAACTTGGCCGAAGCGAGCGAAGTGAGCTTCGTGCGACAGGAGAACGTTTTCGTAGACGGTTATATTAGGAATAAGCGCCTGCTCTTGGAAAACTCGCGAGATACCCAGCAGGTTGGCCTCCTTGTAATTCGCCGGCCGGATCTCCTTGCCTCGGAATTCGATACGGCCACTGTCAGGGCGCACGATTCCCGAGATGATGTTGAAC
>JBAUGC010000217.1:0-6536 GCA_049679485.1 Xanthobacteraceae bacterium | reverse complement strand
AGTCTGGGCCGTGTCTCAGTCCCAGTGTGGCTGATCATCCTCTCAGACCAGCTACCGATCACAGCCTTGGTAGGCCGTTACCCCACCAACCAGCTAATCGGACGCAGGCTCCTCCACAGGCAGCGCCGAAGCGCCTTTGACCCTCAGGTGTCATGCGGTATTAGCCGGAGTTTCCCCCGGTTGTCCCCCACCCATGGACAGATCCCTACGCGTTACTCACCCGTCCGCCACTGCCGGAGGTTGCCCCCCGACCGTGCGACTTGCATGTGTTAAGCATGCCGCCAGCGTTCGCTCTGAGCCAGGATCAAACTCTCAAGTTGAAGAGAATTGATCTCGGCTGATCACAACGTTTGACGAGGTCCCACTCTGATTTCTCACGAAGCTTGCGCTTCGCAATAGTCACAGTGTTGACCTGAAACGTAAGACCGCCGAAGTCTCTTCCACGGCCATTCCCTCTTGCAGTGAAAGCCTAAGCCTTCTCCGTTCGAGGAAGCGGCCCGCAAGGACTCCGCCGTCCACGTTTCTCTTTCTTCCGATACACTTGTCAAACATCCCGGAACCCTGCGGCTCCGTCTCCCCCCGCGTTCCATCCCTCGCACGCGGGGGAGAGAACGAAGGGGGAAGCCGCCGAAACCCGCACATCCGACATGGCCATAAGCTCATGGCCGGATGATTCACCGCGTAAACAGTGAGGGGCTTCGCAGACGCGCCATCGCGCCAAGCGGCGGCGCGCCAGAACGGTGTATATAGTCTTCGGCTACCCGCGTTGTCAACGACTTCGGCAGCCTAAATCGGTCCTGTGGATCGTCAATAAAGCGGCAACCTTTCGCCGGTTTGTCCTACCTGCCGAATCTGTCTACCTGCGTCTCCCAGCAGCGTTTTTGCCGAGGTCCGACGCATAATGCGCCGCACTACGGCCATATTCCTCGGCCGTTCTTGCACAATCGAAGCGGATATAGCCGCGCGGGGGAACGCCAATCGCAGAATGCTTTGACCTTGACGGTCGGGTCGGATTGACTGGGACGCCGGGCGGGCACTGCGCTCTCGGATTTTGTTGCGTCAATCTGGGTTTTCTCCGTAACTGGAACTTTGGGGTCTTGTTGCCGGACTAGTTTCCGAACTTGGCGTCGCCGGTTTCGCGCCAGGTACGATCGCGAGTGCAGGGGACGGTGGTCTTGGACCAAGCTAGGCTGCGCGGCGCAAATCGGAGGTTCGAGGCCGAGCTCGATCTTGGCAACGAGCCGCCGCTATCGGCAGACGGCGGCACCGGCGGTCTCGTCGACCGGCGCCGGCTCTCGCTGCAGTGGTTCAGTGGAGCAATCCTGACCGGATTGTGCGGCGCCGCCCTTATGGGAGGCGCCGTTTTTGCTTCTCTGGGCGGCGAGACTAATTTCGCTTCGGCGCCAGAACGGGTTGAGACCGCGTTACGCGGAGCGATCGCCGGCATTGGCAACCGCTTGGGCGGAATTCACAAGACTGATCGGCTCGCAGCCATCAGTGAGCCCAGCGTTGTGCGGCAGATACTGCGCGTGCCAACGAGCACGCGCGTCCGCGACCGCGAACTGGTTCGTTCGCGGTCATTTGTCCGCGTGTCGGGCAATCTTTCGCTGACGGTGTCGGAGCTTTCAGCCAACATTCCACCGTTCAATCCGCAAAAGCTGCTTGCCGACGGGGTGGCTAACGCAGACGACGCGCCAGCAGCGGCCGCTGAACCGGACGCTGAGGTTTCGTTCGTCACCTGCGATCTCGTTTCGATCGGATCAAAAGGCAAGGTTACGCCGGGCGTTTGTGATCTCAATTCGCTCCTGCCAAGGGTGAAAGCTTCGACATTGTTGCCGCCCGATGAGATCCTCACGCGCGTGCGGCTGGTTGCGAACAAAGCGGCGAACTCCACGGCGCTTGCCAACGCCGACCCGAGTGCGGTGGCGGGCCTCAAGCTCAGTTACGCCGCTGAGGGCGACACCGACCCGTATGTCGGTTTCGAGGCGCGCGTCGTACCGGAAAACATCACCTTCCTGCCGAAGACGAATGGCGGCAGCGACTGGAGCGAACATACCGTCGTCGTGAAAAAGGGTGAGACCGTCGGGTCGATTTTGCGCGAACTCGGCGCTACACCCGAGGACATCAAAGGTGTCATCGCGGTGCTGGGGGCGCGCGCCCGCGAGGGCGGATTGAAGGAGGGCCAGAAACTGCGCGTGCTCAATGCCGCGGCCGGCCTCGGTCACATGCAGCCGCTCCGCGTCATCATTGCCGGCGACAGCGCCATCGAGGCGGCAGTGGCTCTGTCCGACCGCGGCAGCTATGTCCCGGCCGACATCGGAAACATCAACGCCGACGTGACGGAGGCAAACCAGGACGATAGCGACGACGACGGCAGCGGGGTACGGCTCTATCAGAGCATTTATGAAACGGCGCTACGCAACAACATTCCGCGTCCGGTCATCGAAGAACTGGTTCGCATCTACTCCTACGATGTGGATTTCCAGCGCAAGGTGCTGCCGGGCGATTCGTTCGACGTCCTCTACGCCGATGATGAGGCCAACGAAGGCAGGAACGAAGTTCGCTACGTGTCGCTGACGGTCGGCGGCGAGACCAAAAAATACTACCACTATCAAACCGCGGATGACGGCGCCTACGACTACTATGACGAGACCGGCAAGAGCGCCAAAAAATTTCTGGTGCGCAAACCGGTCCCCATCGGCATCATGCGATCGGGCTTCGGTGAACGTAATCATCCGCTGCTTCACTATATGAAGTCGCACACCGGCGTGGATTGGGCGGCGCCCTTCGGCACCCCGATTTTTGCAGCCGGCAACGGCGTTATCGACGAGATCGGGCTAAAGGGTGGCTACGGCAAATATGTTCGTATTCGCCACGCCAACGGCTATCAGACCGCCTATGGCCATATGACCGCCTTCGCGCGCGGCCTCGACGTCGGCAGTCATGTACGGCAGGGCCAGATCATCGGCTTCATTGGTTCCACCGGACTTTCAACCGGCGCTCACGTCCATTTCGAAATCCTGATTAATGACCGCTTCGTCAATCCCATGACCGTCAAGCTGCCGCGCGGGCGCGTGCTGGAAGGCGTTGCACTCTCGATGTTTGAGAAAAGCCGCGAACAGCTCGATGCACTGATGGCGCACGTGCCCGGGCGCGTCGCGCAAGCGCGCTAGCGCTAAGGGATTCTCGTGACTCAAGGCGCGGCCCCCGATGACCGCATCGAAGTACATTCGAGCCGCTGGTGGGCGTTCTTTGGCGGCAGGTTCACGCGGCTGTTGTTTCCTGCCTATATAGTTGCCGACCACGTCGGCATTTCCACCAACATCATCGAATTCTGGCTCACGCCCTGGCGGCGCACTGACGAACATCTGCCGCTGTCGCATATTGCCGAAGTCGCGCACACGCGCGGCTTTTTTTGGGACTCGATCAGTATCGAAAGCTCGGGCGGGCTCAATCCACTGACGGTTACGGGCCTGCCCAAAGGACAGGCCCGCTACTTCGTCGAACACGTGCGCGAGCGCATCAACCAATCAAACGCGACACCGCTGCAACCTCATCGTTGAGCACACGGCCTGTCTTCCCGGCGTCGCTTACGCCGCTGCTGCCACGACCTCGCCGTTGAACTTGAGCCCTTGCTTGCCGGCGCCGATGACGACCTTTTCGCCATCCTTGATGCGTCCGGAGAGGATCATCTCCGCCAACGGGTCCTGCACGTATTTCTGGATCGTGCGCTTGAGCGGGCGCGCGCCGTAGGCAGGATCCCAGCCCTTTTCGGCGAGCCAATCGCGCGCTGCGGGCTCGAGCTTGATGGTGATCTTGCGGTCCTCGAGCAGCTTTGCCAGTCGCGTCATCTGAATATCGACGATCCGCGACATTTCCGACTTCTGCAGCCGATGGAACAGAATGATTTCATCCACGCGGTTGAGAAATTCGGGGCGGAAACTTGAGCGCACAATCGCCATCACCTGATCGCGCACAACGTCGGTGTCCTGACCTTCCGGCTGGTTGACCAGCAGCTCGGCGCCGAGGTTCGACGTCATGACGATCAAGGTATTGCGGAAGTCGACAGTGTGGCCCTGGCCGTCGGTCAGACGGCCATCGTCGAGCACCTGCAACAGCACGTTGAACACGTCCGGGTGGGCTTTCTCGATCTCATCGAACAGCACCACCTGATAGGGCCGGCGGCGTACGGCTTCAGTCAGCGCGCCGCCTTCCTCGTAACCGACATAACCCGGTGGCGCGCCAATCAAACGCGCGACCGAGTGCTTTTCCATGTACTCGGACATATCGATGCGAAGAAGCGCGGCTTCGTCGTCGAACAGGAATTCTGCTAACGCTTTCGTCAGCTCGGTTTTGCCGACGCCGGTCGGACCCAAGAACATGAACGAACCGATCGGCCGGTTCGGATCCTGCAGGCCGGCGCGGGCGCGGCGTACCGCCGTGGACACGGCCTTGACCGCATCGGCCTGGCCGACCACGCGCTTGCCGATCTGCTGCTCCATGCGGAGCAGTTTTTCTTTCTCGCCTTCGAGCATGCGGTCGACCGGGATGCCGGTCCAGCGCGACACCACCTGCGCGATGTGATTGGCGGTGACTGCTTCCTCGACCATCGCGCCGCGGCCTTCGCTGCCCTCCATGGCCTTGAGCCGTTTTTCGATCTCTGGTATGCGGCCGTAGGAAATCTCGCCGGCGCGTTGGTATTCGCCACGGCGTTGCGCGTTGGCGAGTTCGACGCGCAACTGATCAAGTTCGTTCTTGAGCTTCTGCGCGTCGGAGAGTTTCTCCTTCTCCGACTTCCATCGCGCGGTGAGATCGGCGGATTTTTTCTCCAGCGCTACAAGCTCGGTCTCGAGCCCGCTGAGCCGGGAGCGCGAACCGGGATCGTGCTCTTTCTTCAGGGCTTCCTGTTCGATCTTGAGCCTGATGATCTCGCGATCGATCGAGTCGAGTTCTTCAGGCTTGGAATCGACCTGCATTTTCAGCCGCGCCGCCGCCTCGTCAACGAGGTCGATCGCCTTGTCGGGCAGAAAGCGGTTGGTGATATAGCGATGTGACAGCGTTGCCGCCGCGACCAGCGCGCCGTCGGTGATGCGCACGCCGTGATGAGCCTCGTATTTGTCCTTCAAGCCGCGCAGGATCGAAATGGTGTCCTCGACCGTCGGCTCGTCGACGTAGATCGGCTGGAAGCGGCGAGCCAACGCCGCGTCCTTCTCGACGTGCTTTTTGTATTCGTCGAGCGTGGTGGCGCCGATGCAATGCAGTTCGCCGCGCGCCAACGCCGGCTTGAGCAGGTTAGAGGCGTCCATGGCGCCGTCGGCCTTGCCCGCGCCGATAAGCGT
Organism: Xanthobacteraceae bacterium; assembly: GCA_049679485.1. Lineage (GTDB taxonomy): Bacteria > Pseudomonadota > Alphaproteobacteria > Rhizobiales > Xanthobacteraceae > BOG-931. The sequence goes on along the minus strand of JBAUGC010000217.1, from coordinate 1,197 downwards.
GTGCATTTCGTCGATGAAGAGAATGTAAGCGCCGGCAGCGGAAGTCACTTCCTGCAGCACGGCCTTTAGGCGTTCCTCGAATTCACCACGATATTTGGCGCCGGCGATCAGCGCGCCGAGATCGAGCGCGAGCAATTTCTTGTCGTGGAGACCTTCGGGCACGTCGCCATTGACGATGCGAAGCGCCAGCCCCTCGACGATTGCGGTCTTGCCGACACCCGGTTCACCGATCAGCACCGGATTATTCTTGGTCCGCCGCGATAGCACCTGAATGGTTCTGCGGATCTCCTCGTCGCGCCCTATGACCGGATCAAGCTTGCCATCGCGGGCTGCCTGGGTGAGATCGCGCGCATACTTCTTCAGCGCCTCGTAGGCGTTTTCAGCCGAGGCTGAGTCCGCCGTACGGCCCTTGCGCAGCGCTTCGATCGCGGCATTGAGGTTTTGCGGCGTGACGCCGGCATTGGCGAGAATTTTGCCGGCCTCGCTGCCCTTCTCCAACGCGAGCGCGAGCAAAAGCCGCTCCACGGTGACGAAGCTGTCTCCGGCCTTCTCGCCGGCCTTCTCGGCGGTTTCGAACACACGCGCTAAAGCTGGATCGAGATAAACTTGGCCAGCGCCGCCGCCGGAAACTTTGGGGCGCTTGGCGAGCGCTGCCTCGACAGCGGAAAGAGCTTGTCTGGAATTGCCGCCTGAGCGGTCGATCAGGCCCGCGGCGAGCCCTTCGGGGTCGTCGAGCAGCACCTTGAGGAGATGCTCGGGCGCAAACTGCTGGTGTCCCTCGCGCGTCGCGAGCGACTGGGCAGATTGAACGAAGCCGCGACTGCGGTCGGTGTACTTGTCGAAATTCATGTTGTCCCCCTCGGCCTATCCCGAACGCCCTTCCGGCACGATCGAAACATCGTCATTGGGTGTAGCGCTCGGGTTCGGCGGTTTCCTGATCCAGATCAATACGATCTGCATCAGGCCCGCTTTGCCAGCGGACCCCTGTCGGCGATCCGCTGTCACGAAATATGGGGGCTCGGACGGCCGAAAAAAGAGCCGGTGCCATGCCGACGCCCGCAAATTTCGGCGGCTGCTGCGGGTAGCGGGCCCAGACAGCGACCTGCCGATCCCGACGAGGCGGCTAAGCCGGCGGCTGCCCAAACAGCCGTTCGCCCTGCAAATCGATCATCTGCCGGGCTTTGCCCAGCGTGAAGG
>JBAUGC010000216.1:0-5860 GCA_049679485.1 Xanthobacteraceae bacterium | reverse complement strand
GGCACATGCTGCGGCTCATTCACGCCGAAGCGCCACGCGTCGCCGACGGAGCAAACGCGGAGACTGATTCAGTCGACAGCGCACAGCGCTGTTCGCTGCTTGAGTTGGCGCAAGGCAAATGCCGCTGGCCGCTCGGCAATGGCGCCGGCGATTCCGGTGCAGCGGATTTTGTCTTCTGCGGGAACGAAACGGCCCCCGGCTTCTCCTACTGCGCCGGCCATGCCCGCATGGCCTATCGGCTTCCGGCGCGGCGTCGCGCTTAGCCCTACGCGATCGACAATCACGCTCGCTGCCGGTCGTTGTCGATCGGCAGTACCTGGCCGCTGATCGATTTCGCCGCGTCGGAGGCTAGAAACACCGCCAGCGCAGCGATGTCCTTCGGATCGATCATCGCCTTGATCGACTGCTCGGCCATCGCTGCGGCGCGCACCTCCGAAATCGACTTGCCGCTGATCTGGGCGCGACCGGCAAAGACGCGCTCGATGCGGTCGCCCTCGACCGCGCCGGGCGCGATTGCGTTGGCGCGGATCCCCCATTCGCCGAGCTCCATGGCCAGCGTCTTGGTGAAGCCGATCACGCCCCATTTGGTGGCGGCATAGGGGCTGCGGTTCGCAAAGCCGTAACGCCCGGCCACCGAGGACATGTTGATGATGGCGCCGGACGCGGATTGCTTGAGATGCGGGATCGCAAGCCTGGTGACGTCGAACATGGCGGTGAGATTGACCGCGATCACCTTGTCCCAGTCGTCCGGCGGATAATCGGCAACGGGCAGCGTCATCCCGGCGATGCCGGCATTGTTGATCAGCACGTCGAGGCCGCCGAGCCGCGCGACGGCGTCCGGCACCATGCGCTCGATGTCGGCGCGGCGCGACATGTCGCAGGGCCGCACGATCAGTCCGGGGATGTCCTTCGCGATTGCATCGAGCGCCGTGGTGTCGATGTCGCAGACGAAAACGCGCCCGCCAGTCGCAGCAAACGCGCGCGCGAATTCGCGGCCGATGCCAGCAGCGCCGGCCGTGATCAAGACCCGTTGTGGCATCGTCCCTCCCTCGCCTGCTGTATCTTGGTCTCTGCCCTTGCACATCCCAAGCATGAGAAATTCTCACTCTCGGGATGAAAGATCTCGTTTGTTGCCCGGACCATCAAACCACACATTACAACACACCAAAGGCAACTGAGCCTTCTCTCACCGAGAGGAGAATGGACATGAGCAGTGTTGCTGCATGCCAGGACTTTCACCTGCGGCGGGCTCCCCTGCCCGCATCGACGAACGCGTCGGCGCCGCGCGAAGGCATTTTTCAGCGCATTTTTGCAGCCTTCGAGCGCTCGCGGCAGCGCCGCCTCGAGAACGAGGCCGGTCGCTTCATCGCCAAGCACGGCGGGCGCGTCACCGACGACCTCGAACGGCGATTAAATGGGTACTTCAGCGGCGGCGGTTTTCCGCCGTACCGGCCGCAGCGCTCGTTCCGGCCAATCGCCGGCCCGCAAATTTAGGCTGACTGGGATTCGTGCGCCGAACATCGCTGACATGACTTCGCCTCAAGGTGACGGCCGTCCGCACTCCGGCTACAGTGAGGCCATGGACGACTTCCCGATCGCGCTGCCGGTTATTGTCAGGGATGAGCCGAAGCCGAGGCACCTGAAGACGCTGAAAGATGCCCGCGACTATGTTGAGGCGGCGATGCGCGTCGGCAGCCCCGAGCCCTGGCGCGAAGTGTGGCAGCGCCTCAAAGCGGTGAAAGACGAGGAAGATGCCATCGAGGCATTCGGCGACCTGCGAGAATTGCTGGAAGAAGAAGACCTGCTGCTGCCGTCTGGCCATGGGTAGGGAAGCGCAGCCCTAATCCAGCGCGATTTGCTCGATGTGGCATCCCTGCGCGTCCCTCATCGGATACGCGATGGCGTGGCGAGAACGAGAGGTTATGCCCCGGCCCGGGCGACTTCCGAGAATCGCGCCAAATTGGGTAAACGAGATATGAATCCGTGAAAAAACAAACTGTGGGACTCTTGAGGTGAGTCTCGTTCATGCTCCGCGCACGATTCTCGGAGCCCGCGATGAACAAGATGCTTGTCGTCGCCCTGTTGACCGCCTGCGCAGTCAACATCGCCTGCCTGTGCGGCCACTTGTAGGTTCGTGTGGGATGGGTAGAGCTCTTGCGAAACCCATCAAACGACGGTCCCGCTTGCGTGATGGGTTTCGCTTTCGCTCCACCCATCCGACGAAATTAAGAGAAGCGCTCACGCAAACGGATAGCCGGAGACCCCGGCGCCAGCGCGGATGAAGCCGGTGCCGACGGCGCTCAGCAGCCCTTCGATCTTGTCGAGGGTCGCGTCGATCAGGCCCGTCGGTTCGCCGGCCTCGAGCAGGCGCTTGAGTTGCAGCAGGCCCTGATTGGCGGCGTCGATCCGCCGCGCCAGCACCACCGTGATGTAGAGCAGCGCCGTCGGGTCTTTCAGCAATGTCGCGGCGTCGGCGACATGAAACTCCGACGTTTCCAGCGCGCGCACGTCCGCGCTGTGCGGCGCATCGAGCAGCGCCGAGAGTTCCCCGAATACGGCGCCGGCTTCGGCCACCTGGGCGAACTCGATATCGCCCTTGTAAATGCCGACCGCGCCGCTTTTGAGTATCAACAACCGCCCGGTTTTCGTGCCCTCGGCAAACACGGTTTCGCCGGCCTCGTAGCTTTCGACCGGAAGCGCGGCAAGCTTGCTCTGCCAAGCCTCGGAATTGTGAATGAGTGTCATCCGCGCGCACCTGTTCGCCGGCATCGATCGAGGCCGATGGCTTCCGATCCGAGAAATACTCTGGACCCGTGCGGAGGCGCAATGTCATTGCAGCCGGCGGTGGCGACGCGGCGGATTCCGGACCTTCGGCTGGCACTCCAGCACGGCGAAGTGCCCTGCTCGGCGTAAATCGATCAGCGCCTCCTCAGGGCCAGAAATGGCTGAGAACCGCGTTAGCTCGGCGTTCATTAAAATCCGCCTAGAATAAAGGGTTATGACGCTGACCTCCCAGGCGGTCCTCGCCGAACTTGATTCCGCGCTTCCCGAAAAGCCGGACTCTTGGCGCAGCGCGGCTTTGCGGCGGATTGTCGATCTTTTCCTCAGCGGCGCGGCCCTCTACGGCGACGAGCAAGTCACCGTGTTCGACGAGGTGATCGGCCGCCTGATCCAGAAAATGGACCGCCTGCAGCTTGCCGAGTTGAGCAGCCGGCTGGCGCCGGTTGCCAATGCGCCGGTCGGGGTGCTTGGACGTCTTGCCCGTCACAGCGACGTGGCGGTCTGCGGTCCGATCCTGGAACAGGCAACAGCGTTGCCGGACGCGGACCTCGTCGAGATTGCCGATAAGGACCGCGTCGACCCAAATCTGCTGGCGAAAATCGCCGTTCGCCCGCAGCTCAGCCCGGCGGTCACCGATATTCTGCTCAAGCGCGGCAACAAAGCGCTGCAGCGGAAGATTATCGACAACCCGAATGCGCTGGTCTCCGAAGGAGGCTTCGCCCGGGTGATCACGGGCCTCGGCGGCGACAAAGACCTCGCGTCCGCCATTGCCGCCCGTACCGACGTGCCGGCCGAGCTGCGAGTCTGGCTGACCACGACGTTGAGCGAATAACGGCAGTCGGACTTAAGCCTGCGTAGCTTACTGCAGGTGAGTTCGGGTTCGTGTCTGGTCAACGGAACGTCGTGGAAACCGAGCCAAAAATCCGAGCCGGAACACGGAACACCGTGTTGGCTCGCGGGTTTCTTATGCGCAGTTCTCGCAAATGAGATTTTCGAATCGACCGGCCCGAAATCGACCGACGCGACAAAGAACTCTTGGACAAACAATTGCGGCGGTTCAGTCCCGCTACTAGAAGTGACGGCACGCTGATTTTGGCGCTGGTCGCGGCATTTCTTGCCGGCATGACGATCGGTGCTTTTGCATTTGCCTATAAAGTTGACCCGACGCGCATGGCTGCAACGGCCGCCGCGCTGGCCCAGCCGGTCTACGCACTGCCGATCGCGCGATAGCGGCGGTGTCTGTAAAAGATATTAGTCGGCGCGGTGCTTAGCGCTACTCCTCGGGCTCCGTGGTGAAGAACAACGGAAAGCCGTTCTGCTTGCCCAAATCGGTGGCCTCCTTGGCCTTGGTCTCGGCGACGTCCCTCACGTAGACCGCGATGACACAGGCACCCTTCTGGTGCGCCGTCATCATCACCCGATAGGCTTGGTCTTCGTTCATGCGGAACACGGCCTTGAGCACCTGAACGACGAATTCGCGCGGCGTGTAGTCATCGTTGAGCAGAATCACTTTGTAGAGTGGCGGCCGTTGCGTCTTGGTGCGCACCTTGGTGCGCGGCTTCACCAGGGTCTTGGTGTTGGTCATGGTCGATGCTCCGCCAGCAGCGCTTGGCAAGCTTAAGCCAAGTATAGTCTGCTTCGCTGAGCTTTCCCAATACGTCCCGGTCGGGGCCGCGCCCGGTTTTCTGCATGCCGCCAGCTGTTGCTGCTGCCGGCGCTGTTTCATCTCGGAACCGGCGCACCTATCTGACGTCAATCGCCGCACCGCACGGAGGCCACCATGCATATTCTCTGGATCATTATCATTGGTTTCGTCGCTGGCATTGTTGCCCGTTTTCTGGCGCCGGGCCCGAACAATCCAGCGGGCTTTATCCTCACCACGCTGCTCGGCATCGCCGGCGCGTTCGTCGCGACCTTCATTGGCCAGATGATCGGCTGGTACGGCCCGAACCAGGGCGCCGGCCTCATCGGCGCTGTGGTCGGCGCGCTCCTTGTCCTCTTTATCTGGCACCGGCTGGTGATGAGCCACGCGATCCCCGATCCCGGCGATCGCCGCTATTTGTAGGTGCCGCCAGCGGGCTTACCCGCTAGCGAGCCGCCGCCGACCGGCGCTGCAAGCCTGCAAAACGGGACGTGCGGCGTTCGACGACGACCGCGCGAGGCGCACCGCCGACGCGTCCGGTCACGGTCACGCGGTCCACGTCTTTGCGCTGTCCCATACGCAGCACAACGCCCCGTGCCTGATCGCGGGGGACTTCCATCAACGACGCCACGATCTCAATCTGCTCCTTGAGGTCATCGGTGAGCCCCTGGGCCGCGACCACAGCTTCCTCAACCGTCGGCGGATCCCGCCGCACCCGGCGGCGGCCGTCCTTTGTCACCCATTCGTCGCTCATGTTCGCACCTGTGTTCTTTTTCCCTGTGCCGACAGCCATTATCGTGCTTTTGCCGCAATGCAGCAAGGAAATTGTGCGATGCACACACGAGAAGTTTAGGCGATTATATACTTGACATAGTGTGCGGCGCAACATAAACGGCCAAATCGACAGGCCGACGCTGCACTTATTTCGAGTCGTGATCGCCCTCCGTCAAGGAGGGCTTGTCGTGGGTTTTTCAATCTTCTGGCGTTGGGGTTTCCACCACGGGGAGGCGTCGAAAGGCGTGGTGGAGCGCTCGCACCACCTCATGGGTGGAGGTGGGGATAAACCCAGAGTCAATGTAGAACTGGGTTGGGGGCCAAAGCTCGGTCAGGGCGATTCCCTCGTATCTGCGAAAGCCGAGCCAACACCCGTCCTCAGGACGTGCGCGCAAAATTGGCCGATGACAATAGTTGTGCATTGAGTATCCGAACTCACTTTGTGGGATGGAGGAAGAGCCACCGCTGAAAATAAAGTCCAGTGCTCATCTAACGGTGGCTCAACGATGCGAGTGATCCAGATTTTCCAATGAGGCGGAGGTTCTGCTTTTTCCATCATCCATTCGCGATCTTCGACTGGCAGAACGAAGGGTGATTTAGTAAGGAACGCCACGCGCATCGATACTAGGCATAGAAACGAAGCCAGTTGCCAACGGCCAATCG
>JBAUGC010000215.1:0-5600 GCA_049679485.1 Xanthobacteraceae bacterium | reverse complement strand
TGTCAAGCAACTCGGGTTGGCGCTCAAGAACTCCATAAATACACTAGGTTATAGCATTTCTATAGCGCCACCTTGCCGCCGAACGCAATATTTTTGTTTTGCTCCATTAATAATTGACAGGTTCGGTATATTATTATTTGCTTTCAGAGCTCGATCTTGATCGGGCCGCGGGATTTGATGGAGCAGCTTGCGCCGCGTCACCAATGCTAAAGCGCCACGAAGCGTCTTCGTGGGCTCCTCAACGAATGGAGACTTGTCGATGACGTTTTATTTTCTGGAAAGCAGAACATCCTTCCAAGATCACATCTCATGCCGCCGTGCATCGGCAGCGACTGGCGCGTGTTGCTGGCGCGTCGTCTGATTGCTTCAGCACTGGCCCCCCATTTTTGGACGCCGGCGACGATGCCAGCGGCAGGAGAGTTCTCATGTTCGACAACTACATCATTGAAATTCGACCGACATATGGAATCACCGTGCAGGCCGGTATCGTTGTTCGCGACGGCCACGGGTTTCGCTTCTTCGCCGCGACCTCCGCTTTTGAAGCTCTCGAAGGCCATGTCTTCAAAAGTCCGAAAGCCGCCGAACAAGCCGCGCTTCGCCGTATCGCGGACGTGACAACTCCAAGAACTTTTGCGGCAGCGCATGCGGCCCCGCGTGAAGAGCCAAGTCCGTGCTACGGATCGTGACCTTAAGGCGACAGATCATGACGCAAATCCGATTCGGCGAAACCTTGCAGAACAGACGCCTTGAATCCCGATTTCGTAGCGCAGCGGCCGCGGCGATCCTGTGCGTATTGGCGTTCGGCGGCGCGCCCTTCAACGCCATGGCCGAGCCGAGTATCTGCCCGACCGGGGTTACCCGATATGACCCGGCGAAAGCCTACAACAGCTACGTACTATTCTCGGCCGCCGATAAGATCACTCGCCTCATCGATCTTAACGGCAATGTCGTGCAGGAGTGGAAATATGCGGGGTTTCCGAGCGAATTTCTCGATCCGAAGCTCTCAGGCGGCGCGCTCGGCTATGTCCTTGTTGCGCTGGCCAGTGTCGACGGAACCGGCACCGGACTCGTTCCCGGCCGCGCTTCCTTTGAGATAATCACGACCATCGGAGAGGTCGACTGGGACGGAAAAGCCGTTTGGCAATGGGGTACCAGCAAAGCTCCCAGCCGCGCGGCGCAGCAACATCTCGACTGGCGGCGGTTACCAAACGGCAACACGGTGATCCTCGCCAATTTGCTGCATCCCATACCGGGCTTCGCTCAGCCGCAAGTCCTCGACGATGTTGCGTACGAAATAGGGCCGGACGGCGCGATCGTTTGGAAATGGATCGCTTCAGAACACCTCAATGAATTTGGATTTACGCCTTCTGAATTGAATTTGGTGCGGAACGTTAGTTCGGCCGATTATTTTCACGCGAATGATCTGAGTGTGCTGGGCCCCAACCGTTGGTACACGGCCGGCGACAAGCGCTTCGATCCCGACAATATCCTGATCGATTTCCGCAATGCGAATTTCATTATCATTATCGACACGAAGACCGGCAAGGTCGTGTGGTCGCTTGGACCGCACTATCCAGCACTGGTGACGCAGGGTCGCAAGCAGCTGCCGCGGCCGGTCGATCAGATCTCCGGCCAACATGACGCGCACCTGATTCCTGAGGGATTACCCGGCGCGGGCAATCTGCTCGTCTTCGACAATCAGGGGGAAGGTGGCTATCCGCCGGTACCTCTATCGGTGACGGGAGGGTCGCGGGTTTTGGAGATCGATCCAGTCAAACAGGAAATCGTCTGGCAGTATGACGGCGAAAGTTCCGGACGGCCGGGCTGCACATTTTTGTCGACCTTTATCAGCAGCGCGAGACGCTTGCAGAACGCAATACGCTGATCGACGAAGGTTATAATGGGCGCTTCTTCCAGGTCACGCCGACAAGCGAAATCGTTTGGGAATATGTAAGCCCCTATTTCGGTACCTTGTTCGGAAACGTTCCCGGTGTGGGGCCAGGCATCCCAAGCAATTGGGTGTATCGCGCGCAGCCCGTCCCTTACGAGTGGGCGCCAGCCGGGACGGCGCGTTCAGAAAAAGCCGTGATCCCCCTTCTCTCGCGGAGTTTCGGCTTCCCGCAGCGCAATGACTATAACTGAGGCGGTAACTCGAAAGACCTCCCGCGAATTTCCACGCTTGCGTCCTGCGTCGGTGCGTGTTGAAGCCGACCGTTGCATTGATCAAGCGGTAAGCCGATCCCAGATCCTGCGACAACGCTGCCGGAACATCGTCGGATGCAGCGCAACTACTGGCGCCTCGCCGATTATTGCGGTGTAACATTGGGCGTCGACGCCGGTGCATTTTGGCTGACCACTTGACGAAGATCTGCCTGCGCGATCCTTGCGGCGGTCGTCCTCGGTCGCTGGCTTTTGACGATCATGTCCGATAATGGGTTTTCACGATTGAGTGAGGCCAGCGATTTCGATTCCGCTTATTATTCAATTCCGGACGTCATCACGACCTCGCCCTGAAAGGACGAGAGTGCCATCAGCGGCCCTTAGAGTATGGAGGCGGAGCCAATGACCGAACTTCGCAATAGCAGATCGGTTGCGTCGGCGCGATCTCCCAAAGGGCACACGTCATCCCTTCGCCAGTTCCGACGTGATGTGCTTGACGGACGGCGTTACGATCGCGACGAACTGGGCCTCGCGCAGTCGGCGCGCCGGCTCCGCGCCGAGCAGATATCCGCGAGCGCCGAACTGTAATACCGCGGCCTGCGCTGCCTCCAACGCAAGCCAGGTCATATCCAGGCGCGTTCGCAGCACCTCGAGGAACGAGGACCGATCAGTCTCTTCGACGGAGCGGAGATGATCTATTAAGCGCGCCGTCAGTTCCGAGGTGCGGGCTTCGATGGAATCCGGACCAAACGGAAGGTGTTCGGCGAAGCGGCGGGTCGGGCCATCCTGGCGCATCAGCCGCGCCGCTCCGCGTGCAATACCGAGCGCCATACCGGCCTGAAGCAGGACAAATCCTTTGCGGATGCGCGCCGTGAACCGACCGGCATCGTCTGAAAGCACGTTGTCGTCGGGCACGAAAGCGTTGCGGATCAGGACCGAACAGGTCGCTGTCCCTTCCAGCGCAACGAAGTGCGCGTTGTGGGCGCGGTCCACGCCATCTTCGCCAACCTTGAAGACGGCCATGGCGTAGCGATTTGCGACTCTTTCGACGGCAAAAATGCTGGCGAATAAATGTCCACTTTCGATATTGGACGCAAAGGGCAGACGCCCAGTGACACGATAGCCGCCGGCAACGCGCGTTCCTTTCAGCGCGAGCGGTTCGAAACCGGCCAGGGCCTTCATGGGATTGGATAAACCGGTGCCGCCGAGCGCGCGTCCAGTAGCCACGGCTTGCAAGTATTTCGCGCGCGGCGCGGGGTTCTCCGAACGGTCAATATACCAAACCACCGCGTCTTGGCACCACATGCAGAACGCCGTCGAAAGGCACGAGGCGCCGACCTCGGTCATCGCTTCGATGGCGGCAAGGATGCCCGCCGGCCCTTCGCCGAGCAGCGTCGTATGCTGAGCAAACGCGCCAGCGTCGCCGAGATCGCGAAGAATTTCCGCAGGATAGTAGCCTTCGACGTCGATTCGCTGCACGAGCGGCCGCAACCGCTGGGCGATGATCGATGCGACGCTCGGCGTTTCCGTCTGGCGCGCGATCGTCTCACTCATAATAAGCTCATCCGCGCCGCTCACCCTCCGGCGCGTTCGACCGATACCGGCACGGGATTGCGCACCGTGTTGAGGACCGGTGACCACGCGGCCGCGTGTGCGACCAGTTTGTCGAGTTCTGCATCGCTCGCGCCATCGATGTCGAGTTGCGCTTTGATACGGACCGCAGTCAGTCCGAGTGGCTTTGGCTAAAGATCGCCTGTGCCCCAAACCGAGGTGATATTGATGTCGCCTTCGAGTTCCAGCTCGATCGCGCGAACCGTCCAGCCGTGAGCGACCGCGTTCGCCTGAATGCCAACAGCGACACAGGTGCCCAGTGCCGCCAATAGCGCTTCGGTGGGATTAGGTGCGGTGTCGTCGCCCAGCAGTTGTGGCGGCTCGTCGACGACGTGCGCGGGCAAGCTGCGGATATAGTTCAAATGCCGAAAGCGGCGGCCTTCCGCCACGGTGCGGCACCGCACGGTGCGCACCGCGCTCGGATCGGCTTTGCCCTTTGCGGCGAGCGCTTCAAGCGCCGTGCGGTCGATCGGTTCGAAGGTGGTGGAGACGTGGCGAGTCTTTGTTGTTGTACTCATGACAGTTTCCTCAATTTTGAGATCAGGCAGTGGGCGTCCATTGTGTTCGCCGAACGGCGGCGTTGATAAACGCGTCGAACACGTATCCGATTAGACCGATCAGCAGCACCAAAGCGGCCAATCGGTCGTACGAAAGCGTGTCTCGCGCGTCGTTGATGGCGTAGCCGAGACCGCTGGTGACGCCCAGAAACTCGGCTGGCACCAGCACGATCCAGGCGACGCCGAGAGCCAGACGCAGGCCGATCAGGATATCTTGCGCGACCGCTGGAATGATGACGGCAACGAGCACTGAAAAAGGCCTGCCCCCGAGATTGCGGGCCATGGCGAGCCAGAGCGGATCGATGCGCTTGACACTGGCGGCGGTGGCGAAAACGATCGGCCATACCGCTGCTGCCGTAATGAGAAAAACGATGGCGCCGTCCCAGCTCGGGAACGCCAGGACGGCGATCGGCATCCACGCCAGTGGGCTCACCATGCGTAGTATTTGAAACGGCAACTGCGCCATGCGCTCGAAAAATGCAAAGGTTCCGATTGCGAGCCCGACCGGCGCGCCGATGACGAAGGCCCAGCCGAGTCCCTGCACGACGCGCGACAGGCTCGGCGCGGTCGCGCGCCAAGCATCTCCCGATGCCACAAGCTGGACGAACGCAGCGAAAGTCCGGTCGACGGTAAAGCCGCGAAACGCGGCGAAGCGTGGGTGAGTCTCGAAAATCAGGCCCGCAAACCACCACAGTGTCACCACGATCGCGATGCCGGCGACAGGTGGCGCGGAGCGCCAGAGAATCGGGCGCCAGCTGAAACCAGTCGAGCGATCGACCGAATTGGTATCGACCAGCGTCATAGCGAGAGCTGCTCGTGACGTTCGAACGGGTTGTCGTGATCGACGCTTACATCCTGTTTCCACTCCGGGAAACGTTCCAAAGCGCTTTTTACGAAGCGATAATCGACGAGATCCCGTGCAACAAAGTCCGGATTGAGGTCCTTTAGGAACGTAGTATTGCCTTCGACTAGGGTCTTGTTCATCGTCGCGACGATAAACTTCGTCGCAGAAGGGTATGGCCAAGGCTGGAAGTCGATGCGGCCGTTGTTCCAGTCGCGATGGCGAATGGCGCCGCTCGCCTCGTAGTGCGAGCGTAGTCGGTGACGGCCTTCTCCACGACATCCGATGGCGTAGGAAGGTACCCTTTGCCGTCGCGCGAAATCATGCGCGCGATTTCGGCCTTATTCTTCGACGCGTAGATGTGCGCGCGCACAATCGCATCCGTAACCTTCTGCGTCCATTCGGGCCGTTCCTTGACGTTCTGCTCTTGC
>JBAUGC010000214.1:0-4287 GCA_049679485.1 Xanthobacteraceae bacterium | reverse complement strand
GCCTTCTGCCCGACGCCGATTGCTTTGTGCAGCAAGAGCGGCGCGGAACGGCGCACGCGGTGCTGGCGGCTAAAGCGGCGATCGAGCGGGGTTGCGACGATGTTTTGATTGCCTACGGCGATACGCCGCTCATTCGGGCGACGACGCTCGAACGCCTGCGCGCACCACTGGCCGCCGGCGCTGCGATCGCCGTGCTTGGATTCCGGCCCGCCGACCCGGCCGGCTACGGCCGGCTCATCGTTGACGGGGATAGGCTGATCGCCATCCGCGAAGAGGCCGATGCCAGTGCGAATGAACGCACCATCAGGCTTTGCAACGGCGGCATCATGGCGCTTGCCGGTGTGCATGCGCTTGCGATCCTGGAGCGGATCGGCAACCGCAATCGCAAAGGCGAGTTTTATTTGACCGATGCAGTCGAGATCGCGCGCGGCATGAAGCTCAACGCTGTCGCGGTCGAAGTCGAGGAGGACGAAGTGCGTGGCATCAACACCAAAAGCCAGCTCGCCGAAGCGGAAGCTGTCGCGCAGCGGCGCCTGCGCGACGCGGCGCTCGATTCAGGCGTCACGCTGATCGCGCCAGAGACCGTATTTCTCTCTGCCGACACCAAATTCGGCAAGGACGTCGTCGTCGAACCGTATGTCGTGTTCGGGGAAAAAGTAACGGTCGAGGACGGGGCCGTGATCCATTCGTTTTCGCACCTTGCCGGCGCTCATGTCGGCAAGGGTGTTTCGGTCGGCCCGTTCGCGCGGCTGCGGTCCGGTACGCGGCTTGGCGATGGCGCGCGCATTGGCAACTTCGTCGAGGTCAAGGAGGCTTCGATCGAGGCCGGCGCCAAGGTCAATCATCTGAGCTATATTGGCGACGCGGTCGTCGGCGCCGGCGCAAATATCGGGGCTGGCACCATTACCTGCAATTACGACGGCAGCGATAAACACCGCACCAAGATCGGCGACGGCGCCTTTATCGGCTCCAACTCGGCCCTGGTGGCGCCAATCGAGATTGGGGCAGGCGCCTACATCGGCTCCGGGTCGGTCATCACCAAGAATGTGCCGGCGGGTGCTCTGGCGCTCGGGCGCGGGCGTCAGGTCGTTAAGGAAAACGGTGCAGCGCGCTTGCGCGATTTGAAGACGCTCGGCAAAAAGCGAGCACATTCACGCGATTAGGCCGTATTTTGCATCTGATGGCTGCGCGTTGGGCTGTTACCTGACGAAACTTTTTTTTATTTGGTCTTGGCTAGGATTACGCCCAAACGGATAACCGCCGGGCGGGTTCCGCTGCGACAGCGGCCGAGGAGGCCACCTCAGGGATGTGCGGAATTGTCGGGATCATCGGCGGCGAGCCGGTCGCGCCGCTACTCATCGATGCGCTCAAGCGCCTCGAATACCGCGGCTACGATTCGGCGGGCGTAGCCACCCTCGAACACGGCGTGCTGACGCGCCGGCGCGCCGAAGGCAAGCTCAAGAATCTCGAAGGCAAGCTCGTGCGCGAGCCGTTGTCGGGAACGATCGGCATCGGCCACACCCGGTGGGCAACGCACGGGCGGCCGACCGAGAACAACGCCCATCCGCACGCCACCGAGCGCCTTGCCGTCGTGCACAACGGCATCATCGAGAATTTCGGCGAATTGCGCCGCGAGTTGGAAGGCAACGGTGCCAAATTCGCAACTGAAACCGACAGCGAGGTGGTGGCACACCTCGTCAGCGAGGAGCTAAAGCGCGGCTTGTCCCCGGTCGATGCGGTCGCGGCGGCGTTGCCGCGGCTGCGCGGCGCGTTCGCGCTGGCGTTTCTGTTTGCCGGCGAGGAGAACCTCTTGATCGGCGCGCGTCGTGGCTCGCCGCTCGCGATTGGCTTCGGCGAGGATGCGATGTTCGTCGGCTCCGATGCGATCGCACTGGCGCCGTTCACCGATATGGTGAGTTATCTGGAAGACGGCGACTGTGCCGTTCTCCATCGCAACGGCGCTGAAATCCGCGATGCCAACGGCAAGCTCGTGCATCGCAGCGTGCTCAAGTCGCAGGCGTCGATCTTGCTGCTCGACAAGGGCAATCATCGCCATTTCATGGCGAAGGAGATCTACGAACAGCCCGAGGTCGTCGGCCACACCCTGGCGCATTACCTCGACATGGTGGCGGAGCGCGTCGAGCTGCCGATGGCGCTGCCGTTCGATTTTCGCACACTCAAGCGCATCTCGATCGCCGCCTGCGGCACTGCGTATTACGCCGGCATGGTCGCGCGCTATTGGTTCGAGCGCTTTGCGCAATTGCCGGTCGAGGTCGATATTGCGTCGGAGTTCCGCTACCGCGACGTTCCGCTCGATCGAGGCGCGCTTTCGATTTTCGTTTCGCAGTCGGGTGAGACTGCCGACACTCTGGCGTCGCTTCGCTACGCGCGCGAGCACGGTCAGCACGTCCTCTCTATCGTCAACGTGCCGACCTCGACGATCGCCCGCGAAAGCGACATCGTGATGCCGACGCTGGCCGGGCCGGAAATCGGCGTCGCTTCGACTAAGGCCTTCACCTGCCAGCTGGCGGCATTGGCAACGCTGGCGATTGCCGCGGGCCGCGCCCGTGGCGTGCTCACCGAGAGCGACGAGCAGAAACTCGTCCGTGCACTGATCGAGGTGCCGCGGCATCTGACCGAAGCGCTCGCGCTCGAACCGCAGATCGAGCAACTTGCCCGCGAGCTCTCAAAATGCCGGGACGTCCTCTACCTTGGACGCGGCACCAGCTATCCAATTGCGCTTGAGGGCGCGTTGAAGCTTAAGGAAATCTCCTACATCCACGCCGAGGGGTATGCGGCCGGCGAACTCAAGCACGGCCCGATCGCGCTCATTGACGAGACCATGCCCGTGGTCGTGATTGCGCCACACGATCGGGTGTTCGACAAGACCGTTTCCAACATGCAGGAAGTCGCGGCGCGCGGCGGCCGTTTGATTTTGGTGACCGATGCCAAGGGCGCCGACGCCGTCGCCGGTCAATCGCTGGTGACGCTGACGATGCCGACCATGCCGGCGACGGTCACACCGCTGGTCTACGCCGTGCCGGTGCAGCTCGTCGCCTATCATACGGCCGTCAGCTTGGGCACCGACGTCGATCAGCCGCGCAATCTCGCCAAGTCGGTGACGGTAGAGTAAGCGCGGCGGGGCAGCGGCGGCCGCTACGACTGTCCGAGCGGGTCGCATCGGTATATAGATACAGCCGCATAGTTGGCGCCGGCGACGCACGTCATGGTGGATCAGATCGAACCAAACGCGAAGGCACCCGTGGACGCAGGCAAATCCACGTCCGGAGTGGCGGCCCGCATCCGCAATTACTTTTTGACCGGCCTGGTCGTTGCCGGACCGGTGGCGGTGACGGTGTGGCTGATCTGGTGGTTCGTGACCTGGGTCGACAATGTGGTGCGGCCGGTCATCCCGGTGGCTTACCGTCCCGAGACCTATTTGCCGTTCAATATTCCCGGCCTCGGGCTGATCATCGCATTCGTCGCGCTGACGCTGCTCGGTTTTCTTACCGCCAATCTGGTCGGCACCCGGCTCGTCAGTTTCGGCGAGAGCCTGTTGAGCCGCATGCCGATCGTGCGGCCGATCTACCGCACTACCAAGCAGATTTTCCAGACCTTATTTTCCGCCTCGGAATCGAGTTTCCGCAACGTCGGCCTGGTCGAGTTTCCGGCGCCGGGGATGTGGTCGCTGGTGTTTTTGACCCAGCCGCCGAGCCCGCAGATTTCCGCACACCTGCCGGCGAGCGAGCATGTGTCGGCGTTCCTGCCGTGCACGCCGAACCCGACCACCGGATTCTTCTTCTATGTGCCGCGGCGCGACGTCATAGACCTCGATATAACGGTCGAACAGGCCATGACGCTCCTGATCTCCGCCGGCATTATGCAGCCCGGCGTTGATCCCCAGAACCGGCTGGCGGCGCTGGCTGAAACAGCCCGTGCCGCCCGGGCCGCGCGTAAAGCGGCGCCGAGCCCCGCGGCCTAAGTGCGGAGATAAAATCGTCGGAACGCCTCGGCGCTGCGGCCGTGGTACGGTGCCCGCGCTTAAGGCATCGGGGGCGCGGCATGAACTTTGCTCAAGCGATTTCGTCCGGGTTTTCACATTACGTGAAGTTCTCTGGCCGCGCCATCCGTTCGGAGTATTGGTACTGGACGCTATTCGTGGTTGTTGGCTTGATTGCAGCCGGAATTATTGACTTGGTGCTTGGCACAACGGTCATTTTTCCGCTCTTCGGTCTCGCCATTATTCTGCCGAGCTTCGCGGTTGCCGTGCGGCGACTTAACGATTTG
>JBAUGC010000213.1:0-1899 GCA_049679485.1 Xanthobacteraceae bacterium | reverse complement strand
CGGTTCAACTCCTGTTGCTCGTCGCCGCAATTGTTCTGGCAGCCGGTGGCATCATCTTTTTTCGCCACCATGAGAAGGAATTGGTGCGGCGCGCCGAGCGGTCCATTCCCGGGCCGCTCTTGGGCGCGGCGGGCACGTAGCGCGATGTAGGTGGCCTCGATGATGACCGCTCGTGTCGAGGTAGCGTTGTCACCAAAGATATTAGCGAACACGTAGTCGATCGGCTGGTCGACGTGGCTCACGTCGATGCGCGTGCTTGAGACGAGCCTCCCGCGCAAAAGGGACTTGTCGCCAAGGGCCGGTCGCGCCTAGTCGTGCAGCCCGACGTTCCGCAACGAATTGTGACCTTCGTATCGCCGTTGTGCGGAACCGAAGGAGAACCCGGGAGTGAGCCTAAGCACTGATTGAATGCGCCGGAACTTGGGATTTCCTCGTTTCTGCTTTCCTCTGTGGCGTAGACCACCGACAGGACACACGATGCTGTGCAAGGACTAAGCACCCGTGTTTCAGGAAGGTGCGCCGTGTCCGAGACGGTCAATTGGCGAAAGCATGAGTTAGAGTGCGTGCGCATGGCGGCAGATTGCATGCAATTGGCGGGGGACGTTCAGAACCCTGCTTTGCAGTCGCATTTCGCTCGGATGGCGAGGGTTTGGTCCGACCTGGCGGTTAGCGGACCGAACGGAGATGCTCGGACGGCGGGCGGATACGCAGATCGGACTCGAACGCAATCGGGGGATCGGGCTCCCGCGAGAACTTCGCGACGGTAATTGCCGGCGGCGGTGCGAACTCGCGATAATTTGCTTCTTGACGGCGTGAGGCCCGCGGACGTTCAATCCTGACATGCGCGGCCGACATGTCGTTTATTTTTTGCGTCGCCCTTTTGTGTCGCCCTGAACCGCAGTCGAGGGCGGCGTCAAGAAGGCATCGAACCGCTCTCTGACGATGGCATAGCATTCGCATGATGCCTTTTCGAGTCCGGGACGATCGAGAACCTTAATAGTCCCCCGATAATAGCTGATGAGACCGGCCGCCTGCAGCGATTGCGCCGCAAGCGTCACCGATTTCCGATTGGCACCCAGCATGTGCGACAAGAACTCGTGCGTGTATGGCAGGGCTTCGCCTTCGGCGCGATCATGCATCATGAGGAGCCATCGGCATATTCTCTCTTCCGTCGTATGCATCGCATTGCATGCAACGGTCTGCTGCACTTGTGACAACAGCGTCTCCGAATAGCTGACGAAGAGATCGCGCACGTGTTCGCTACGTTTGAATTCGGATCGCAACAATTCGATCGGGCAGCGAACCATACTGCCCTCCAGCTGAACAAGACATCGATTGAAAGAGACGCGGCTGTACATGGCCGCGAACAGGCCAAATGCTCCTTCGCGCCCTATGTTTGCAGTCTCAATGGCCGAGCCGTTCTCCAAAACGGTTAACAGCGAGAGGACGGCACCCTGCGGGAAATAGGCGTGATTGAGGAGGCCCCCCGCCTCGCAGACGATGGCACCGAGCTCGAGCGTTATGGGTTCAAGATGGGGGTCGATCCGCTTGCGGCTGGCAGTCTCCATTGCGCCGAGTAACCGATTGCTCCGCGCGTGGTCTCTTTGACTTTCGGCCATGGGCGTATCGTCCAAGTGCCTGTGAAGTGGGATTCGGCCCGGGTTGCCTCATTGCCGTCGTGCGCCGGTCGGCAGATGCGAGTCTGTATAAAATTGATCATTTTTCATCTTGCGTGAGGGTATTGTGCAAAGCGCTCAATCAGGCTTGAAGCATGCCGCGTAACCGAGGGCGAAAAATGCCGCTACGGTAAAACGACGCTGGTCAAATTCAAGGTAGGCTATGTCAGCGCTTAATCTGCGGTTGGTCGCGCAGCACGACATTTAGCAATGAGCTGTGAAT
>JBAUGC010000212.1:0-8339 GCA_049679485.1 Xanthobacteraceae bacterium | reverse complement strand
GTCGTGGAAATGTCGGCATGACCGAGCAGCGTCTGCACCACGCGGAGATCCGCGCCATTGTGCAGAAGATGACTGGCGAAGGCGTGGCGCAGCACGTGGGGGCTCAGTTGCGCCGCACGCAATCCGGCGGCGGCGGCAAGCGCTTTGAGCTCGCGGGCAAAATGCTGCCTGGTGAGATGCCCGGAATCGCCGAACGACGGAAATAGCCATTTCGATCCGGTGACAGCGCCGTCTTCACAGCGCGCTTTGGTCGCAAGGGCAAGGTATTGGGCCGTCGCCTCCTTGGCCGCATCGTTGAGCGGGACGAGACGCTCCTTATTACCCTTGCCGCGCACAACAATGACTCGGGCATCGCGGCGAGCGGCCGAAGCGGGCAAGGCGACGAGTTCGGACACGCGCAAGCCGGTGGCGTAGAGCAGCTCGACAAGACAAGCGAGCCGGACCGCGCGCAGGCGCACCGACAGCGGCGCTGCCGGATCGCACACGGCAGCGACGCGCAGCAGGCGATCAACTTCACCCAGAGTCAGCGTTTTCGGCAGCCCGCGGACGCGCTTTGGACCTTCAAGTACGGCGGCGGGGTCGTCTTTGCGGCGGCCTTCGGCGTAGAGAAAGCGATAGAGCTGTCGAACCGCGGAGAGGCGGCGGGCTACTGTCGCTGGCCGCAAATCACGCTTCGCCAGGTCGCTCAGATAGGCGCGCAAATCCCCGGTCGCGGCGCTCGGTACCGAGCGGCCGACGCCGCCGAGATAGGAAATGAAATCGGCGAGGTCGCGGCCGTAAGCAGCGAGCGTATTTTTCTCCGCGCCGCGCTCCGCCGCCAGCATGTCGAGAAAAAGCGCGACCAGACGTTCGTCGGGAGGTTTTGCCGTCCGCACCGCTTTTGGGGCTGTCCTGCGAACCATGGCACGGCCTCAGCGGTTCTTGAAGAATCTGTCGGGCGGGACCGAGACGGTAATTTCCCGTTGTTTCGGCTGAACGAAATGCGCCAGGGAATAAAGGCCGCCGTAGATGGCCAAACCCAGTACCGCGACGATGGTAAGAAACCGAACCAGGCTCGGCATCGTCAGGCGCTCGCGCTCATCCCATTGGTGCCGGCGAACAGGACCGAGTACGATCATGTTCGGCCGGAGCTGGCAAGTTATTCGGCAGGCGATCCGGACGTTCCAGCCTTGGCCACAACGGCGTCCAGCTCAACCTCACGGCTTTAACGATATATGACTGATATTGCTTTACAAAAGGACACCAGTGCGGCCATTTCGCCGGCCGCCATCGTCGCTAGCCTCGGCCGGCGCTCGATCGTGCTGATCGGCATGATGGGGGTGGGCAAGTCGTCGGTCGGCCGCCGATTATCCGCCAAGCTGGCGATCCCGTTTGTCGACGCTGATACGGAAATTGAGAAAGCCGCCGGTATGAGCATCGCCGACATTTTTTCCCAACACGGCGAGGAGTACTTTCGCGGCGGCGAGGCGCGCGTCATCGCGCGGTTGCTCGAGAGTGGCCCAGAGGTACTGGCAACCGGCGGCGGCGCGTTCATGAATCCAAAGACGCGCGACGCCATCCGGGCAAAAGGCGTCTCCGTTTGGTTGAAGGCCGAGCTTGACGTGCTGATGCGGCGGATCGCCAAGCGCCGCAATGATCGGCCGCTGTTGCAAACCGCCGATCCCGGCGAAACCTTGCGTGCGTTGCTGGTGGAGCGCGAGCCTGTCTATGCGCAAGCCGACCTGACGGTGCAGTCGCGTGAAGTGGCGCACGATGCGATCGTTGCCGACATCATGACCGCACTTGCCTCGTGGCTGAAGGAGGCGGCACCTCCCGAGCGAAAGGCCGGTCCATGACGGCGCCACTTCGCAACGATCCTGCGACCGTCAAGGTCGCGCTCGGCGACCGCAGCTACGACATCGTCATCGGGCGCGGCCTGATCGCATCGCTTGGTGCCCGCGTTGCAGCGCTGCGCCCTGGTGCCAAAGCCGCAATTGTCACCGACGAGAATGTCGCGCGTTATCACCTCCCTGCCGTCGAAGCCGCGCTTGCCGAAGCTGGCGTGCCAACGAGCCGCGTCATCGTTCCGGTTGGGGAGGGCTCGAAGAGCTTTGGCGTATTCGAGCAAGTCTGCGAGGCGATCATTGCGGCGCGGATCGAGCGCGGCGATCTGGTTATCGCCCTCGGCGGCGGTGTCATCGGCGATCTCGCCGGCTTCGCCGCGTCCGTGGTGCGGCGTGGAATAGATTACGTGCAAGTCCCGACCTCGCTGCTGGCGCAGGTCGATTCTTCCGTCGGCGGCAAGACCGCGATCAATTCCGCTCACGGCAAAAATCTTATCGGCGCATTTTATCAGCCAATCCTGGTGATTGCCGACACCGCCGCGCTCGACACCTTGCCGCAGCGCGAATTTCGCGCCGGTTATGCCGAGATCGCCAAGTACGGCTTGCTCGGCGACGCCGCGTTCTTCTCCTGGTTGGAGGCGAACTGGCGCGACGTCTTCAAAGGTGGCACCGCACGCGAGCACGCCATCGCGGTGAGTTGCCGCGCCAAAGCGGCGATTGTGGCGCGGGACGAGCGCGAGACCGGGGACCGCGCGCTGCTTAATCTCGGCCACACCTTCGGCCACGCGCTGGAAGCGGCCTGCGGCTTCTCCGAACGGCTTCTTCACGGCGAGGCGGTCGCCGCCGGTACGGCGCTCGCCTTCGGCTTCTCAGCGCGGCTGGGTGTTATTTCCGCAGCCGAAGCCGAGCGCGCGATCCGCCACCTGGACCAGGTCGGATTGCCGACACGGCCAACAGATATCCCCGGCGGCCTGCCTTCCGTCGATCGGCTGATGGATTTGATCGCGCAGGACAAGAAAGTGAAGCGCGGAATGCTTACGTTTATTTTGGTGCGCGGGATCGGCTCCGCCTTTGTTGAGAGCGGCGTCGATCCACAGGACGTGCGCGCGTTTCTCAGCGAGAAGCTCACCGGGCAATGACGATTTACGATTGGTTGACCGTTGCGGCGGTTGTGATCTGCCTCCTGGTATCGGCGTTCTATTCCGCCAGCGAGACCGCGCTGACCGCGTCTTCGCGGGCCGCCATGATGCGGCTGGAGAAGCAAGGCAATGCGGACGCAACGATTGTCAACCGATTGTTGGGAACCCGCGAGCGCATGCTCGGGGCGGTATTGCTCGCCAACAACGTGACCAATATCGCGGCGTCAACCTTGGCGACCGGCCTGCTGCTGGCGCTCTTCGGCCATGCCGGGGTGATCTACGCGACCATCGTGATGACGGTGCTCATCTTCGTGCTGTGCGAAGTGCTGCCCAAGACCGCCGCCTTCAACGCTCCGGACCGCATGGCGCTAGCCGTTGCGCAACCAATCGAACGGACGGTCGCAACGTTTGCGCCAATCCTCAAAGCGGTCGAATGGCTGGTGCGGCTCATCTTGCGCAGCGGCGGCATTCCGACCGGCAAGATTCACTCGATCCTCTCGCCACGCGAGGAACTGCGCGGCGCCGTCGATCTCATGCACCGCGCCGGCGTGGTGGAAAAGCTCGACCGCGACATGATGGGCGGTTTGCTCGATCTGCGCGAGCTCACCGTCTCCGACGTGATGATCCATCGCACCAAGATGGTCATGCTCGACGCCGACGAGCCGCCGCGGGAGCTTATCGATACGGTTTTGGGCGCCGGCGTAACGCGACTGCCGTTATGGCGCGATTCGCCCGATAACGTCATCGGCGTGTTGCACGCCAAGGAAGTGTTGCGCGCGCTGCACGCCGCTGCTGGCGATGCCGCCAAAGTCGATATTCCGGCGCTGGTCAAACCGGCGTGGTTCGTGCCGGATACGACGCCGCTTTACGAACAGCTGAAGGCATTTCGCCACCGCAAGACTCCGTTCGCGCTCGTCGTCGACGAGTACGGCGAGCTCGAGGGCCTGGTGACGTTGGAGGACATTGTCGAGGAAATCGTCGGCGATATCAGCGACGAACACGACATCGCGGTCCCCGGCGTGCGTGTATTGCCGGACGGCTCGGTCAACGTCGACGGCGCGGTGCCAGTGCGCGATCTCAACCGGGCGATGGATTGGAACATCCCCGACGACGAGGCGACGACGATTGCCGGCGTGGTGATCCACGAAGCGCGCTCGATACCTGAACCTGGACAGAGCTTCACGTTCCACGGCTTCCGTTTTCAGGTCCTGCGCAAGACCCGCAATCGCATCACGGCTTTGCGCGTCACGCCGCTGATCCGCAAAATGCCGGCGGCTAAGGCGAGCTAACTACAGATTTTCCCCCGGCGCCGCCGCGTGGATGGCAAGCGCGTGCACGCCGCTGGCGAGTTCGCCGGCAAGCGTCGCGTTGATCATGCGATGGCGCTCGAGCCGGCTCTTTCCGCGAAAGGCTTCCGACACGATATAAAGACGGAAATGCGTCTCGCCGCCGGGGCGGTGTCCGGCATGACCTTCATGACGATGCGATTCGTCCTCGACGTGAAGGCTCTCGGGTGCGAAAGCTTTGTGCAACTTTTCCGTGATGAGGTCGCGGGTCTGCATAGACGACACATAGCCGGCGCGCGGCACGCGTCAATGCCGGCGCTCCGAGATTTGTTGCCTGTCAAGTCTTGAAGGTGCCATCAACGCATCGGCATAATTGAAAAGATGAGTAACGACTCGCCACTGTTCGATCGGATTCGCGTCAAGCCGGACCAGGACCGCCGCCAGCGTACCGAGCTGCCGGCATGCCAATGGCCGGACTGCGGGGCGCCCGCGACGCACCGCGCACCGAAGGGGCGGCTGCGCGCCAGCGAATATTGGCGCTTCTGCCTCGAGCACGTTCGCGAATACAACAATTCCTACAATTTCTTCGCCGGCATGAGCGATGACGCGATCGCAAAATATCAGAAGGAAGACCTTACCGGCCACCGCCCGACCTGGAAGATGGGCTCGGTCGGCGGCGTCGGGGGACGCCGCCGGGACGGCCGCCGCGGGTCAGCCGACTTTCGCAAATCGGGCTGGGCGGCTGACGACCCGTTCAGTCTGTTTGGCGGTGTCGGCGGGAACCGCTCGGGGCATGCACGGCCCGAGGCCGAGGCCCGCAAAATCTTCAATGCCCAGCGTCGCGCGCTCGACGCGCTCGGGCTTGAAGCCGATGCCAAGCGCGCCGATATCAAGACGAGGTTTAAGGTATTGGTAAAGCGGCATCATCCCGACGCCAACGGCGGCGACCGCACGTCCGAGGACCGGCTCCGGGAGATCATCCAGGCCTACAATTACCTGAAGTCGGCGGGATTTTGCTGACCGGTGGATAGCGACTTTTGCGGCCTCGTGGGCTTCTGCTAAGTTTGGCGCGACATCCGGCCGTCAATGAGAGGCCGATCGCGGCTAAACGCGACACTCGGACGTTCCGGGGTCACGGAGGTGGAATTGAGTCTCGCAACAGAAACGGAACCCGGCTTGCCGGATATGAAGGTCTCGATCCGGCAGCTATTCGGCATCGACAGCGACATGGAAGTGCCGGCGTATTCCGAGCCGGACGAGCACGTTCCGGACCTCGATCCCGATTACCGGTTCGATAAGCCGACCACGCTCGCCATCCTTGCCGGCTTTGCCAGAAACCGCCGGGTCATCGTGACCGGCTATCACGGCACCGGCAAATCGACCCATGTCGAGCAGGTCGCAGCGCGCCTCAATTGGCCCTGCGTCCGCGTCAACCTCGACAGCCACATCAGCCGCGTCGATCTCATCGGCAAGGATGCGATCGTGATCCGCGACGGCATGCAGGTGACTGAATTTCGCGACGGCATTCTGCCGTGGGCGCTGCAGAACAATGTCGCGCTCTGCTTCGACGAATACGACGCCGGCCGGCCGGACGTGATGTTTGTGATTCAGCGTGTCCTGGAATCGTCCGGGCGGTTGACGCTGCTTGATCAGAACAAGGTGATCAAGCCGCATCCGGCGTTCAGCCTGTTCGCGACCGCCAATACGGTCGGGCTTGGCGACACCTCCGGTCTCTACCATGGCACGCAGCAGATCAACCAGGGCCAGATGGACCGCTGGTCGATCGTCACGACGCTGAACTATCTGCCGCACGATAACGAGGTTGACATCGTACTCTCCAAGGCCAAGCACTACCGCACCGACCAGGGCCGCGACATCGTCGGCAAGATGGTGCGCGTCGCCGATCTCACCCGCAACGCCTTCATGAACGGCGATATCTCCACCGTCATGAGCCCGCGAACCGTCATCATCTGGGCGGAGAATGCTGAAATTTTCGGCGATATCGGATTCGCGTTCCGGCTGACCTTCGTCAACAAGTGCGACGAACTCGAGCGCCCGTTGGTAGCTGAGTTTTATCAGCGGTGCTTCGGACAGGAATTGCCGGAGTCTGCCGTCAACGTGGCGCTGAGCTGAACATGCGAGCACCGGCGCGCAGGCTGTGCGTCCAGGCCTGAAGGCAAGCATGGCTAATTCGCTCCCTCCGGCGGTTCTTGAAGCGGCTGACGTTTCCGCAATCTCGCCGTTGATATTGCGCGAACGATTGAGCCGCGATCTCGGATAGTGGGAGCAGATGCACGATTGCTACCACGATTATTGATCAATAAAGAGCCACACGCATCCGATGACCTCGAACATCAAACCCAAGACGCCGGCGAAGGAAGCGCCGACCGAGCCGTTCAAGCGCGCGGTCGGGGTTTGCGTGCGCGCGATTGCCGGCAAGGGCGACATCGAGGTCGCGTTCGCCGCCGAGCGGCCCGGGCTTACCGCCAACAAAGTGCGGCTGCCGGAGCCGCCACGCCGGCTCAACGAGCGGGAAGCGGCCATCGTACGCGGCCACGCCGACTCGATCGCGCTGCGGCTCGCCTGTCACGACCCCGCGGTGCACCGCAGGCTCATCCCCGGCGGACAGCAGGCGCGTGCGGTGTTCGAAGCGGTCGAGCAGGCGCGCGTCGAAGCGATCGGTTCGCGCCGCATGGGCGGCGTGAAAAAGAATCTCGCTGCCATGCTCGACGATCGGTTTCATCGCGGCAAGTACGATGAGATCACCGACCGTGCTGATGCGCCGATCGAGGATGCCGTCGCCATGATCGTGCGTGAGCGGCTGACCGGCGAAACACCGCCGCCGACCGCGCGCAAGGTTGTTGAACTGTGGCGGCCGCTGATCGAAGAGCGCGCCGGCCGCAGTCTTGATCGCCTGGAACGAGTGCTCACGGATCAGCGGCGTTTCGGCGATGTGGTGCACGATCTGCTTGATTCCCTCGATATGGGCGAGGATCGGTCGAGCGAGTCCGAGGAGGAAGACGGCGAAGACGGCGATCAACAGGATCGAAGCGAGGAATCTGGGCAAGACGGCGAGGCCGCCGAATCCGCCGACAGCGAGCGCATGAGCCTTGAGGAAGCCGAGAGTTCGACCGATGATTTGCCCGACAGCGCCGCGGAATCCGTCGACGCGCCTGCGTCCGATATGGCCGACGATGCCGAGATGGGCGATTCGGAGACCGCGGCCGAACCGTGGCGGCCACGGCACAATCGCAACGAACCGCGCGGCCCGGACTATCGGCCGTTCACCAGCAAATTCGACGAGATCGTCGGCGCGGAGAATCTCTGCGATCCCGAGGAGCTCGACCGGTTGCGCGGCTATCTCGACAAGCAGCTCTCGCATCTGCAAGGCGTGGTGGCGCGGCTCGCCAACCGGCTGCAGCGGCTGCTGTTGGCGCAGCAAAATCGGGCTTGGGAATTTGATCTCGAAGAAGGCCTGCTCGACCCGGCGCGGCTGTCGCGCGTCATAGTCGATCCGATGCATCCGCTGTCGTTCAAGCGCGAGAAGGACACCGACTTCCGCGACACTGTGGTGACGCTACTGCTCGACAATTCCGGCTCGATGCGCGGGCGCCCGATCACGGTCGCCGCGACCTGCGCCGACATTCTGGCCCGCACGCTGGAACGCTGCGGCGTCAAAGTGGAGATCCTCGGCTTCACCACGCGCGCGTGGAAGGGCGGGCAGTCGCGCGAGGCCTGGCTCGCCCAGGGCAAACCTGCCAATCCGGGCCGGCTCAACGATCTGCGCCACATCATCTACAAGTCGGCGGACGCGCCGTGGCGGCGCGCGCGCAAGAATCTCGGCCTGATGATGCGCGAGGGTCTGCTGAAGGAAAACATCGACGGCGAAGCGCTCGATTGGGCGCATAAACGCCTGCTCGGACGACCGGAGACACGCAAGATCTTGATGATGATTTCCGATGGCGCGCCGGTCGACGATTCCACGCTTTCGGTCAACCCGGGCAATTATCTCGAACGACATCTGCGCTGGGTGATCGAGGATATCGAGACTCGCTCGCCGGTCGAACTCATCGCTATCGGCATCGGCCATG
>JBAUGC010000211.1:0-8956 GCA_049679485.1 Xanthobacteraceae bacterium | reverse complement strand
GCCGGCCTTAACGCTCCGGCCCCGACAGGTTTCGCTCTCGCTCGGCGCGGAATACGTTGCTGTAAAGGCTGGCAATCCATTGCCGCCCGCTCGAGGTCACATTCAGGTAGCGGATGGCTTTCTGAATATGGGGTGACACGCTGTTGTAGTAAAACTGCGGATACAGATCGGTAAGGTCGGCGGGCGATCCGTAGCCGAGCTGTTTGTTCATCCCGACTTCTTCGAACTCATAATAAAGCGCATTCGCCTTGCGCAGATAATGCGGGTCGCCGAGCTGTCCGATCAGATCGGCCGCCCGCACCAGCGAACCCTCCTCGCTGTCTTTATCCTCCGGCACGACGGCCGAGGGAAAGCGGGTAAACTCTATGGCTCCCGCAATTCTGGCGGCGTCCAGCGGTTCCATCGTCGCCAACCGGTCCATCGCGTAGATCTTGGAACGGTCCACGTGGTACGGGGTCAACGCAGCGTCTGACGAACCGCGCGGGATCTTGGTTTTGCCGCCCTTGGCGTCGGTGACGTATCCGTCCTCGCCATCGCCCGCCAAGATTCCGCGCACAAAGCCGATATCGTGCAGCAGGCAGGCAACAATGACGTGGGCATAGTCGCTGGCCGACGTCGGCAACACCAGCGATCGGCCCTTCATGATGTCGTAGCCCACCAACGTCACCAGCATGGTGTGTTCGACATTATGGTAAAGCGCGTCGCTATTGCCGATGCACTCAAGCGAAAGGCGAGCCACCGCTGGGATCAACTCGGTCAAACCGGCTTCCGTCGAAGCAAATCGACTGTTCAGTTGCGTGGAAAGGAACGACCCCAATGCCTCGGCAGCCATTTCGGGAACGGTAATCATTCGATGCCTCAACACCCAATCGCTGAATTCCACGGTCATGAAAGCATAACAGGTACTTCGGGCAATGTAGTTACGATTGCTTGGTTGTTTCTCGTGTCTCGGTGACCGCAGCAGTCGCGGAAACGGCAGCCGCAGCGGCTTCCATGGCTGCCTTGACGCTCAAATGATATGCTGTCGGAATTAAATGCCGGCCGCTGGTCTCGACCTCAAGTCCGAGCAGCATTGACGATAAATGTTCACGCATCTGATCGTGTCGCCGCTCCACCGCGGCTGCAACTTCGTCACGGACATGGTGAAACTGCGGACTCTTGAGAAAGATGATCTGCGCTTGCATCAATCGCCCGCTTTCGAACTCGATATGCCGCATGGCTTGCGCAAACGGGTCCATGGCATCGACGGTCTCGGGCAATAACGCCGCCGGGCGAATGACAGCATGCAGTGCGTGATTGAAGGCGGCGAGATCGATCATCCGCGCCTGAGTCCAATCCGCTACACAATCGACCGGGCGCGGCCACCACGCCGCCTCCCATTGCCAAAACAACATCGGCAGCATCGGATCGGGCACCCATGCTGTCGCCCGAGAAAGCATCGAAAGAAATTCGATCTGCCGGCAATACTGGGCATGCATCTCCACCTGCACGCTGTTCTGCAAGCTGACCGGCAGCAACGTCGCAAGCTGGCGCGCCAGCGCGCCGTGCGCCGACATTAGAAACGCGGAGACGCGGGTCTGCTGGTAAGCCGGGATCCGGCCATCGTTGTCGAGCGGGCCGAGGAACGCATTCGGGGCTCGCTTGGTCGGAGAGTTCATCGCGGGGCCGTCTCCCCAGACGTTGCCACTTCCAGCTCAGCAGCTTGCGGCTTCTCGCGGCGAACCGGGATGGCGCGCATGTGGTCGAAGTCGGCCGGAAACGGCGTGAAATCGCCGCCGGGTTCTTCTGGCCCGATCCAGACCGTCTTATTGCCGCGCCAGCGGCCCGCCATCACGTCGCGCGCGAAGCGCGCAAGGTAGTCGGCGGTCAATACGGGCTTTTCCAGAGTGAAGGCATGATAGGCCCTCGGCACAAACACCAATTCGCTGTCCGGGATGTGCACGCGCAGCGATTCCTGAAGCGATCGCGGGGTGAGAAAATCGAACTCGCCGTTCAGGATCAAAGTTGGGACGGTGATCGACGACAGTTGGTCAGTCATTGGTTCAAACTCGAGGAATGATTCCATCAAGTTCTGCAATGCATAGACGTCGTTCAGGAGCCACCCTCTCCGCTTGGCCATCTCGAGCGCGTGCATCTGCTGTGAGAGCCACTCGTTGGAGAGGTTCATGGGGAACAGAAGATCCATAAGAAAGTTGGTGCCGCCGAGAATCAAGCCAGTGCGCATCACGCTGCCAAGCAGGTAAAGCTGCGGCGGCAATTCAGCGAAGCTCGAGATCGGCACCAATCCCGCGATCGTATCCGAATGAGCGATCGCGTAGCGGAGCGCAATGACCCCGCCGAAGCTGATGCCGGCAAGAAAGACCGGCCCCCCTCCCAATTCACCGATGATGTCGTGAAGAACTGCAACCTGGTCGTCCTGGGTTATGTGGAGGGTCGGCTTATCCGAAATGCCCTGCCCCAAAAGATCAAAGGTCACGACGCGGAACCCTTTCGCGACCAGCATGTACCGATACGGCTCCCAAAGCTCGATATATTGCGTCAGTCCATTGACCAAGACGAAGGCCGGCCCATCCGGCGGTCCTTCAGCCGGAGAATCAAGCTCGTAGCGTATCCGCCGCCGCCCGCGTGCAAGTATCGGCATCTGCCCTTCCTGGCTACCTTACCTGCCATAGAGTACCGCGAATCGCGCCACAGGCTAGTGACGCCTATCACTCTGTGTCGAAACAAGACTTAAAGGGAGTCGGCGAATTCCATCATTTGCCGGCGCTGGTCCGGATCGGGCAAGGGGCCCCGCATGGCTCCTGCATTGTCCGCCATGTGCGCCGCATCTGCGGTGCCGGGAATGACCGCCGTTACGCGCGGATCGGCAAGGAGATATTTGAGGAAGAATTGCGCCCAACTGTCGGCAAATCCACGCGCCCAGTCGGGAAGTTCCTTACCATGCACAGTGCGAAACAGCCGCGCGCGGCCGAACGGTAGCGCCGTCAGCACGCCGGCCTTTACCTCGGCAGCCGCCGGCAGAATGCGCTTTTCAGCTTCGCGGTCGTCGAGCGAATAGTCGATCTGAACGAAATCCGGCTTCTCCCGCAGCAGCACGGCTTCGATCGCAGCATACTGTTCATGCCGAGTCGACGTGATTCCGATGTAGCGACAGACACCTCGCCCCTTCCATTCTTTGAACTGCGCCAGCGATTGCCGCGGATCACGCACGTTGTGAAACTGCAGCAGGTCAATTCTTTCCGTTTTCAATCGTGTCTGGGAGCGTTTGAGTTCGGCGGCGTCGGGCGACTCGAGCTTGGTAGCGATGAAGAGTCTGTCGCGCGATCCGGCATTTGCGATCACGTCGCCCAGTACCGCTTCGGCGTCACCGTAGACCGATGACGTATCGACCAGACGCCCGCCGTTGGCAACCAGCGCCTGAAGCACCGCGGCGGCTTTCTGCCGGGTGGTCTCGTCATTGATGTCGAATACCTGGGCAGTACCGAGCCCTACCGCTGGCAGGTGCTCGCCGCTGCCTGGGATCGGCCGGGCGAGCAGCGCCGGCGTTTGCGCGAATGCCGGGGGCGCCAAGACCGCCGTCGCTGCCAGCGCGGCGAATTCGCGTCGCGTCATGCTTTTCATGCTGGCTCTCCCTGCGCCACCGCCGCAGCCACTTCTTCATTCGCATCATTAAGCGCGGCGCGGCCTTCCTGCGCCCGTCCCAGCACCGCCGAAAGAACGAGCCACCCCGCCGCCACCGGCAAGGCAACAAGCGCAATCGCGCCGAGCTTTAGTCCCAGCACCTGGAGGCTGTCGAACACCCAGCCGTAGAGCGCGTCGGAGCCGCGATAGATAACCACGTCGATCAGATTCTTGGCTTTGTACTTCTCTTCGCGATTAAGCACGGTAAAAAACACTTGTCGCGCCGGATTAGCGATCGCGAAATTCATCCACCGCTGCACCACCTGGAGCGCCACCACAACGGCGAGCGTCGGCGCCACAAAGAGCGCAGCAAAGCCGACAACGTAGACTCCCGGCAGCGCGCCGGCGGCTACGCCCGTGCCGAAGCGCTTGAGTACCTGCCCGGTGATGAAGACCTGCGTCGCGAGGCTAAGCAAATTCACCGCCAGATCGATTCCGGCGAAGATGCGCGTCTGCGTGTCGCGGTCGTGCACGGCAATCGCAATGATGTTCGCCTGCTCGAAGTAAACAATGGTGGCACAGAACGACAATAAGCTCACCCAGGCGCCGACACCGATCAGATAAGGCGACCGCATGAGTTCCGGCAATGCCGCAAAAGCTGAGCCGCCTACGCGCTTCGGCTCGGCCTGCGCGCCGGCATGCGCGATCGCCGCGCGCTCGAGCCGGTACACGCAAAATACCGCCAGTTCGAGCAGGATCGCTGCGGCGATTAAGAGATTGACGGCGCCGAGCGGTGCTGAAAGTCCGATCGTGATGACCGGACCCAGCAGTCCGCCGGCGGTGCCGCCGGCGCCGATGAATCCGAACAGCCGCTTACCTTGTTCGGCGGTGTATAAATCGGCCATGAACGACCAGAAAACAGCAACGGCGAACAGGCTGAACACGCTGACCCACACGAAGAACACGCGGGCGACAATTACCGGAGCGATATGCAGCGTGAGCAACAGCCAGAACAAAGCCAGGTTGGCGACGAAAAAGTGATAGACGATCGGAATGAAGCGAGCGCGCGGCAGCTTCGCCACGAGTGCCCCGTAGAGCGGCTGGGCAACAATGAGCGTAACGAAGGTGGCGGTGAACAGCCACGGCAGATTTCTCACGCCGCCGGCGATGCCCATCTGATCGCGCAGCGGCCGTAGCACGTAGTATCCGGCGAGCAACGCGAAGAAATAGGCGAACGACCACAGCGCGGCCGCGCGCTCTTGCGGCGTTGCCGGCAGCGCCCAGCCAAGCCAGCGCTGCAGCTTGTTCATGGCGTTAGTGACAGTTTCTGCCTGAGTTCAGCTGCGGTCACCTGTTGGCCATAGCCGGGGCCGCCACGCTGAAAGCGCCGCGCGTCGGCGAGCTTGCCGACGACTACCGGCTCAAAGCCAGCGTCACGCACGAGACCAGCTGCGACCTGCACTGCGACCACATCATCGCCGGCAATTGGTATGGCAAGTTTGGGACCAGGCCGGTTCGCCTCCTTGGCGAAGATTTGATAGTTCATGGTATTAAAAGCGCGCACTAGCCGTGTGCCCGGCAGATATTTCTGCGAAACGACGCCGATACCCTCTTTCTCAACCTCGTCGGCGATGGGAACTCCATCGCGCGCCGGAGTGGCGTTGCAGGCGTCGAGAATAATCTTGCCTTTGAGCGCTGCGCCGTAATCTTGGCCGACCTGCGGCAGTGCGCCGTAGGGCACAGCTATGAACAGGACGTCGCCGAAGGCAATCGCCTGCTCAACAGTCCCGGCTTGAGCAAGCTCACCCAAGTTCGACACCAGATCCTTAAGCTCCTCGGGATGGCGTGAGGAGAACAGCACCTTGTGTCCGTTCTTGACCCACAGGCCGCCGATGGTGCCGCCGATGTGGCCGGAGCCGATGACACCGATATTCAGCTTGGCTTGCGCCGGCGCGCGGGCCGGCCAGAAGGCTGCACTCAAAAACAACGCGCCACCAGCGCCAAGAAGCGCGCGGCGCCGCTGGTTGACGGGATCGTGCTTAGGCATCCAGATCTCCTCGATATCGGAATTGCCGCCGCGCCCCTCCCGACCATATAGGGACGCCGAGGTTAGATGCGCAACGCATGGTGGGCATGCGTTCTGCAGCGGGCAGGTTCGTCTGCGCTTTGTTGGTCCGGCGCTAAGTCACGTAAAGCCGGTCGGGCAGTTCGTTGGCCGAACCGTCAGGCGGAGCATGGGCAGCCAGCACCACGCCGCAACGTTCGATTGCCGCAGCAAATCCTGCGGCGATGCGGCCGGCTCGCATGTGGCCGACCATAGCATCGATCGCCCCCTGCCACTCGGGACTGTGAACTTTCTCTGCAATGCCGTCGTCAGCAATGATGCGTGCGTAGCGCTCGGCCAACGATACGAAGATCAATACGCCCGTGCGGTTCCTGGTATGGGCGATACGGCGCACGACGAATTGCTCAAGCGCGGCCCTGTGTGCGCGGGCGCGCTTCACAGCACGGGGAACAAGCGCGAGCCGAAACGGCATCCACGAAAAGGCAAGCCCGGCAACGATAAATACCGCAATCTGAATTAAGAAAATGCGCTGCACGCTCCACGGCGTCAAAGCAATCATCGGCCACGGCGCAATGAGCGCAAGCGCGCTCGCCCACAGAATCGGGATATGGGCATAGTCCGATGACGCGCGCGCAAGTACGCAGACGATTTGGCCGCTGGTGCGCTTTTCCGCTTCGTGAATAGCGGCCGTGACCGCGTCGTGATCTTCCTCGCTGAAGTGCATCACCAGCCCCCCGACGCACCGCCGCCACCCGACGAGCCCCCGCCACCGGAAAATCCGCCGCCAAACCCGCCACCTCCGGAAAAGCCGCCACCAAAGCCGCCGCCACCCCAGCCGGACCCCAGGATGATCGGGCCAGCGCCGCGCCTGCGGCCGCCTGATCCCGGCCCACCAGCATGGTGGATCAGGTACCAGATAAAAAAGATCAGCAACACGAAAAACAGGATCGGAAATAGCTTGCTGACATCGCCCGTGGCGTCGTCAGCGCGAACCTTGGCTTTCTGATGCCACTCGGCGGCATCGGTGGTCAGCACGCTGATAATGCCATCCACGCCGCGTTCAATGCCGCCCGAAAAATCGTTGGCCTTGAAGCGCGGAACAATCGCGCTCGAGATGATGACCGACGAAAGGGCATCGGTCAGCGTGCCTTCGAGGCCATAGCCGACCTCGATCCGGACTTTGTGCTCGCTTGGCGCCACGAGCAGTAACACGCCGTTGTTCTTCTTCGCCTCACCGAGCTTCCAGAACCGGAACAGCTGATTGGCGTAGGTCTCGATGTCGTTGCCCTGCAGCGATTTCACCGTGGCGACGACCAACTGGATACCGGACTTGTCTTCAAGATTCTTCGATTTCATTTCGACGTCGGTGCGGCTTGCCGCGCTCATAACGTCCGCCTGATCTACGACGCGTCCGGTCAGCGCCGGGAAATCGAGCGCGAGCGCCAGCGACACGAGACAAAGGGAAAGCGCAGCAGCAACGATCAGGACCGGCGCAACGGTTCCGCTGTTGCGCGAAGCGAAGCAACGAAGCACTCCAGGCGCCACTTCCCGATTACTTTTCCCTTCGGACTCACGCATGAGAGTGCAGCGTCAGAATTTGACCTGTGGCGGCTTTTCAGCGCCGTCAGTAGCGGTGAATTCCGCCATCGGTTTGTTGCCGGAAAACGCCGTCTTGGCCCAAAGCACAGTGGGGAATGTGCGCAGCGCCGTATTATAGGCGCGCACCGCCTCGATGTAGTCCCGCCGCGCCACAGCGATGCGGTTCTCGGTGCCTTCAAGCTGAGACTGCAGCGCAAGGAAATTGGCGTTCGATTTGAGGTCTGGATAGTTCTCCGACACCGCGAGCAGCCGACCGAGCGCGCCCGATAGCTGGTTTTGGGCATCCTGGAAAGCTTTCAGCTTGTCCGGATCGGTTAGTTGTGAAACATCGACTTTGACCTGGGTTGCCTTGGCGCGGGCTTCGACGACCGCTGTCAGCACGCCCTTTTCCTGCGCTGCGTAGCCCTGGACGGTTGCCACCAGATTGGGAATGAGATCGGCCCGGCGCTGATACTGGTTTTGCACGTCCGACCAGCGCGCCTTGGCCGCTTCCTCAAGCGTCGGAATGGTGTTGTAGCCGCACGCCGACAACGACAGGCCGATGCCGATAAGCGCCAAGGCAAATCCAATTCGCTGAAGACCAATCCGGCTCATGATGCTGCTCATTTTAATTAATCCCCGCTTGTTGCCGACACCGCCCTGGCCTCACACCTCGACCGGCTCGGTGCCCACGATCTCAATGCCGAAACCGGAGAGACCGATATAAGTCATGGGGCGCGTAAAAGTCAGAAGCCTGATCGAGGTGACGCCGAGATCCTTTAAGATCTGCGCACCGAGACCAACCTCGCGCCATTGCCGGATGCGAGCCTCACCGGATGCAGTTTCGTCGGATTTCGGAATAGCGATGACCGGCACTCCGGCGGCTCCGTCGCGTAACACCACCATCACCCCGCTGCCTTCGGCCTTGAAGCGCTCGAGTGTCTTGTGGACAGCTTTGGCGCCACCAAAAACGTCCAGAATCAGATTGGCGCGATGCAGCCGCGCGAGCACATTTTTGCCGTCGCCGATGCTGCCGTGGACGAAGGCCATATGATAAAATGGGTCAAACGGAGTCTGAAACGCGTAGCCGGTCAACGTGCCGATTTCAGACTCCACGGGAAATTCGCCGACCCGCTCAATCAGTTTATCGCGCGCCTGCCGATAGGCGATTAAATCCGCGATCGTAACCCGTTGCAGCTTGTAGTGCGCGGCAAACGCTGCGATCTGCGGCCCGCGCATGACTGTGCCGTCGTCGTTCATCAATTCGGCAAGAACGCCAACCGGTGGCAGGCCAGCGATTCGGCAAAGATCGACGCAGGCCTCGGTGTGGCCGGAGCGCATGAGCACGCCGCCTTCTTTCGCCACGAGGGGAAACACGTGACCGGGCCGTACGAAGTCGGCCGCGCCCATATTGCCGTTGGCGAGCGCGCGCACGGTGTTGGTGCGCTCTTCGGCGGAGATGCCGGTGGTCAGGCCGTGGCGAACGTCAACCGATACGGTAAAAGCTGTACCGAGCGGCGCATCGTTGCGCGCCACCATTGGATCGAGGTGCAGCCGCCGCGCTTCGTCCGGCGCCAGCGGCGCGCAGACGATGCCGGAAGTGTTGCGGATGATAAACGCCATCTTCTCGGGCGTGCACAGCGAGGCCGCGACGAACAGATCGCCTTCGTTCTCGCGGTCGTCGTCATCGGC